>NZ_JBFAJO010000073.1:0-43014 GCF_040655255.1 Kitasatospora sp. NPDC050463 | reverse complement strand
GTGATGTGGTTGTTCATCACCGAGCGCAGGGTGTTGGCGTCGCGGGTGTTCTTGACCCAGTCGGGCAGTTGGGAGTGCCAGACCAGGGTGTGGCCGCGCATCCGCTGGCCGTGCGCGGAGGCGTGGTTGACGATCTGGTCGGCGGGGCCGAAGTTGAAGTTGCCGCGGGACGGTTCGACGGCGTCCCACTTCATCTCGTTCTCCGGGGTGACCATGGTGAACTCCCGGTCCGCGATCGCGGCGTACGTGGAGTCACCGAGCCGGCCGGCGGCCACGGCGGTGCCGAAGTACCGGCCCGAGGGGGCCGCCTGCGTCCCCAGGGCGGCGGCTCCGGCGAAGTTGGGGAGGAGCGTCACGACACCGGCGACCACCGCCGTGGCCGACACTCCCACCACGACTGCTCGGCGACGCCGGCTGAGCCGGTGCAGGCCCTTCATGATTCTCCTCGGGGGCCGCGGGTCACTCCGGGTGCCGTGATCGTGCGCGCATCGGCCGGTACGGCCTGATCCGTCGCGGGTCGGGTGCGGCGCAGGACGTGGGCCCGTTCCTGCGTACCGGTCGCCCGGGAGGAGTGGGTGTGTCGCGTCATTGGAGAGCTTTCTTCAGGGGATACGTCAACGGGGAAGTCGGGGAGCCTGCCACGCCGGCCCGGCATGGTGAGCGGCGGGAAGAGCACCCCACTGAGTGGAGGCCGCCGAACTCGCGGTCCCGTAACGGAAAAGTGGCGCCGTCCGGGTGATTGCCCCGTGATGCATCTCGCAGGCGGAAAACGTTACGCCGGGCCCCGCGGCCCGGTCGTTCCGGGAAAACGGGCGTGACTCGGTCACGACGCTCGGGGAGCGGTGCTCAGGCCCAGGCCCCGCGGACGAGGAAGGAGGCCTGGCCGGCGAAGGCCGCCGTGCCGTCGGAACCGTCGAGCCGGATGCCGCCGTCGCGGTGGCGCAGGACCGATCCGGGATAGTTGTGCGCGTGCAGGGTCACCGACCCGGGGACCGCCCCGGGGCTCGGACAGAAGGTGGCGTCCGCACGGAACAGCTGGCTGCCGTCGTCGGCGCTCAGCCGTAGCCGCAGCTCACGATGGCGCAGGTAACGGCCGTCAGCGGCGCGGAAGGTGACGCACCGGGGGTCGGCCAGTCCGCCGATGACGGTGAAGGTGGCCCGCTGGCGTGCCTGCGCACTACTGGACGCGGAGACCGGGTCGAGCGTCGCGAAGTCGCCGGCATACGTCAGGGACAGGGCGGGGTCGTCCACGGACGTCAGCGACTGCGGGCCCAGCGGCACGGTGCCCGCGACGACGGACGGACTCGCCGGGGACGGTTCGGCCGACGCGCCGGTGCGCGACGGGACCGGCGTGGGATCGCCGACCGTGGGAGCGGCGACGACGCCGGGCCCCCGGTGCGCCGGTTCGGGCCAGGCCGCGTAGGTGGCGGTTCCCGTGATGAGCACCGCGCCGGTGGCGAGGCCCACCAGTGGCTGAGCGGTCACCGCGTAGAGCTTGCCGATCAGCGAGCTGTGCAGACCGCCTCCGGCCGTCGCCGTGCCGACGGCGGCGGCGACGGGGGCGGTGGCCAGCCCGGCGGCGGACGAGGCCGCGCCCGACAGCAGGCCCTTGGCGGCCAGCGCGGCGATGAGCCCCGCCGGGACCGCCAGTGGCGCGAGGTTGAGGAGCAGCAGTTCCGCCGGAACCCGTTCTGTCGTCGTCGCCCCGCAGACCGGGCACCCGCGGGTGTGCCGCGCGATCCGCTTGCGCCACACCGAGGTACGGAGACCGTCCCAGCCGGCGACGGTCTCGTCCAGTTGCGGACAGCGCGGGTCGGCCTCCAGCGCGACGACGATCGTCCGGCTCAGGTCCAACTGCTCGCGCATGCGCTGCAGGCGCACGCCGACGTGGGCGACGGTGAGCCCCGTCGCGGCGGCGATGTCGTCACGGCTCAGCGTGCCGGCGCCCTCCTGCCACCACAGGGACAGCAGCATCCGATGGTCCGGGTCGAGCCACCGGCCGGCTTCGACGACCTGACGGCGCTCGTCCGACACGTGCAGACGCAGGATCGTCATGTCCTCGGGTTCGGCGCCGGCGGCCGGTATCTGGGCTGCCTCCTCGATCACCGCCGTCCGGCCGGCGAAGACGCGTTGCCGCTGCCGGTGGGTACTGATCTGGCGGAGCGTGATCGACACCAGCCAGGACCGGAAGCTCTCCGGGGCACGCAGGGCGGGCAGGTCGCGCACCACGCGCAGCAGGGTTTCCTGGACGACGTCGTCGACGTCGGCATGTCCGCTCAGCGCTCGCCCGACGATGTTGTAGAGCAGCGGCAGGTAGGCGGCGATCAGCTCCTCGCGCGCCCGGTCGTCACCGGCCTGCGCCGCGACGACCAGCTCCGCGTGGTCCGCGTCCATGAGCACCGTTCCCACCTCCTCGGGCGATGGATCTGCCCAGTACGGCGCCACACCTTAGCGTCGGCGAAGGTGGGCGGCCAAAGCCTGGGCCCCGGGCCCCCGGGAACCGGAGACGACGTGGCCACCCGTAACGGGCCCGAGCCTGCTACAGTCGTTTTAGTTGCAGTAGTGGTTCCCATGAACTTTGTGTGCGCCTGCTGATGTATCGCAGGCGCATTTTTCGTTTCCCGGCTCTTCCCCGGGTGGGCGCTCATCGCGGCGACTCGAAGCGCGCAATTGCGGGCTTCGATACAGCCCCCTTGAAGGAGATTTCTTAATGGCTAATGGCACTGTGAAGTGGTTCAACGCGGAAAAGGGCTTCGGCTTCATCGAGCAGGAGGGTGGCGGCCCGGACGTCTTCGCCCACTACTCGAACATCAACGCCAACGGCTTCCGTGAGCTGCTCGAGGGCCAGAAGGTCGAGTTCGACGTCACGCAGGGCCAGAAGGGCCCGCAGGCGGAGAACATTCGCCCGCTGTAGTTCTTTTTCTGCCACGGCACCGCCTGGCAGCGAGGGGCCCGTACCGCGCACATGCGGTGCGGGCCCCTCGGCATGTGCGCCACGCGCATCCCCGGCCGTTCGGTCCCCGGCTCCGCCGTCGGCGGCCGTTCTCAGGGACGGGTCAGGTGTCGGCGCCGGGTTCCTGGCCGGGTCGGGAGCGGCGGAGCTGCTCGTTGATGCGCAGGGCTTCTTCGAGTTGGTCTTCGAGGATGATGATGCGGCAGGCGGCGTCGATGGCGGTGCCCTGGTCGACTAGGTCGCGGGCCCGCATGGCGATGCGCAGCTGGTAGCGCGAGTAGCGGCGGTGGCCGCCCTCGGAGCGCAGGGGGGTGATCAGACCCTGGTCGCCCAGGGAGCGCAGGAAGCCCGGGGTGGTGCCGGTCATCTCGGCGGCGCGGCCCATGGTGTAGGCGGGGTAGTCGTCGTCGTCGAGGCGGTCGGGGCTGTCGGGGGTATGCGGTCGGATGGTTGCCGTGGTCACTGCACCTCTTCTTGTTGTTGGGTCCGAGGACGCGCTGAGGGGCCCCGGGGCCATTGCGGCTCCCGGGGCCCCGAAGGGTTTTACACCATCTGCCGGCCTGTGGCCGGCTTCCTCATGTCCGCCTCGCCCCGGGGGAAGGGGCGTGCGGGGATCGCGTATGCGTGACCGGAAACCACCGTCCTTGCCTTGGGGTCTTCGGAGTCCGCCCGGGTGATTGCCTCACGGGCCGGGCGATCCTGATGGCGCTCTGTCCCCTCCGTTCATCCTCTGTACTGACCGATTGCCTGAACTGCGGGTACTTCCACTACCGGGTACTGCGACCTGCTCGGTACTGCGGTACTGCTGGTACTGCGAACTGCGTGGTAGTGCCAACTACCCGGTGTTGCCGTGGCGGTCCTGATGGTCCGCCGCTTCCGGCAGCCAGCCCCGTTGCCCGTCCTGCTCAACCGCTCGGCTTGGAACCCCACTGCCGGACTCCCAGCACGCGCGCCCGCAGTCTTGGGCGCCTTCACTGGGATACCGCGTACTGCGACTGCCGGTACTACTCCTACTGAACTGCGGTACCGCTGGGCGGCGGCCCCTGATACCTGCGGGCCACCCGGCCCGGCCACCGGCCCTGTCGCCTTACTGCACATCCCTGGCTTCAGGACCCTGCAACCGTGCCGACCTGCGAACTTCTCTCCTGCTGCCCGCCAGTTCGTGTCTGGCGGGTACCGCTTGACCTCGTCTACGAGAGAAACACTAGCCACGGTGTGCGGCAATGTCTACTCCGGCGAGCATAGATTTTTCCGTGTCGGCCGGAGAGGTAGTCTGCGCCCCGCACGGGACGGGACGGGCGTCTCGCGCCTCGTGGGGGTTGGGCCGGTCAGGCCGGCAGCGGGCGGCTCAGAGGAAGCAGGGGTCGTCGAGTGCGGGGCCGCCGCCCTGGCCGGGGACCCATCGGCCGCGGGCCGCGCGCCAGGCGCGCTGGTCGTCGGAGTCGGCCGCCGCCTCGGCCAGCCGCTCGGCCTGCCGGACACCGGACAGGCTCGGCGCCGGGGTGGCCTGGTAGCCGCCGAAACGTGCCACCGGGCTCCACGGCGGGACCACGGCCGGCAGTTCGGGGGCGAGGCCCTCGTGCTCCTGGGCGCCGTACACGATCCGGCCGCCGACCACGGTGAGCACCGACTCGATGTGCGGGATGTCCGCCTCGGGGACGGTGAGGTAGTCCGCGCTGAGCACCGTGAGGTCGGCGTAACAGCCCACCCGCAGGCGGCCCTTGACCTCCTCCTCGCCGGTGAGCCGGGCGCCGCCGAGGGTGTACAGCTCCAGCGCCTCCTCGCGGCTCAGCCGGTTGGCGGCCGGGCGCAGCGTGCGTCCGCTGACGGACCGTCCGGAAACCAGCCAGTGCAGGGCCACCCACGGGTTGTAGGAGGAGACCCGGGTGGCGTCGGTGCCGGCGGCCACCGTCAGGCCGCGCTCCAGCATCGCCCGCACCGGCGGGGCGTCGGCGGCCGCGGCCGCGCCGTAGCGCCGAACGAACGCCTCGCCCTGGAAGGACATCCGGTTCTGCACCGAGACGGCGCCGCCGAGCGCCGCGATCCGGTCCAGGCTCGCGGTGGAGACCGTCTCGGCGTGGTCGAAGAGCCAGCGGTTACCGCCGGGGAACAGGCCCTCGGCGGCCAGCCGCTCGAAGACCGCCAGATCGCGGCGGATCGTCTCGTCGTAGCTCGCGTGCAGCCGGAAGCCCCAGTCGTGCTCCATCAGCAGGCGCACCGCCTGCTCGAACCCGGCCTCGTAGGGGCCGAGTTCGGGGCGCGGCTCGGAGAAGTTCTCGAAGTCGGCGGCCGCCCAGGTGAGGTTCTCCCCGGCCCCGTTGAGCCGCAGCCATTCGTCCCCGTCGCCGGGTCGGACGGTCTCCACCCAGCGCCGCAGGTCGTCCAGCTCCTGCCCGGCGGTCTGCGGGAACAGGTGGTAGGCGATCCGGAGCGTCAGCTGGCCGTTCTTCGCCAGCTCCGTGACGGTGCCGTAGTTCTCCGGGAAGCTCTGGAAGCCGCCCGCCGCGTCGATGGCGGAGGTGAGCCCGAAGCGGTTGAGCTCGCGCAGGAAGTGCCGGGTGGAGGCGGCCTTGTCGGCCTCGTCCAGGGTCGGCGCCTTGGCCAGCGTGGAGTACAGCAGCAGGGCGCCCGGGGCGGCCAGCAGCATGCCGGTCGGCTCGCCGTCGTGACCGCGCACGATCTGCCCGCCGACGGGGTCGGGGGTGTCTCGGGTGAAGCCCGCGGCCCGCAGCGCCGCGCGGTTGAGCAGCGCCGACTGGTACAGGTGCAGCACGAACACCGGGGTGTCGGGGGCGGCGGCGTTGAGTTCGGCGAGGGTGGGCAGTCGGCGCTCGGCGAACTGGTCGGCGGACCAGCCGCCCACCACCCGGACCCACTGGCCCGGCGGGGTGCGCTCGGCCTGGGCGCGCAGCATGGCCAGCGCCTGGCGCAGCGTCGGAACGCCGTCCCAGCGCAGCTCCAGCACGTAGTTGAGGCCGCCCCGGATGACGTGCAGGTGTGAGTCGTTGAGGCCGGGGACGGCGCGCCGTCCGAGCGCGTCGACCACGCGGGTGTGCGGGCCGACCTGCGGCAGGACGTCGGCGTCGTCGCCGATGGCGGTGATCAGGCCGGCGCGGATCGCGACCGCGCCGGCCCGGGGGCGCAGCGGGTCGCCGGTGTAGACCTTGGCGTTGCGCACGACCAGGTCGGCGGGGTGCTCGGGGGAGTGGCCGGGGGTCGACGGGCCGGGACGGATCCCGGCGACGGGCATGCTCGACATGCGGTCTCGCTTTCGGGGAGCAGAGGGCAGGGGGCAGGGGGTGGAGCGGGGGAGCGGTCGATCACTCGCCGATGAAGGCGAGAAGTTCCTTGTTGACCTCGGCGGCGTGCGTCCAGATCAGACCGTGCGGGGCGCCTTCGAGCACCACCAGGCGGGCGTCCGCGATGGCCTGCGACAGCGGGACGGCGGTCGAGCGCAGCGGCAGGGTGCGGTCGGCGTCGCCGTGGATGATCAGGACGGGGACGTCGATCTTCGGCAGGTCCGCGCGGAAGTCGGTGAGCCAGGTCGGGACGCGGTCCGCAGTCGCCTCGGCGGAGGCCGAAACGCCGACGTTCCAGCTGTACTGGACGACCTGGTCGCTCACCCGGTCGCCGCCGAGCACGTCCACGTTGTAGAAGTCGGCGAGGAAGCCGGCGACGAAGGCGGGGCGGTCGGCGCGGATGGCGCCCCGGATCTCCTCGAAGACGATGCCGTCGACACCGTCCGGGTCGTCGTCGGTCTTCAGCAGGAACGGCGGGACCACGCCGAGCATCACGGCCTTGGAGACGCGCTCCGAGCCGTAGGTGCCGAGGTGGCGGGTGACCTCGCCGCTGCCCAGGGAGAAGCCGACGAGCACCACGTCGCGCAGGTCGAGCCGGGTGAGCACGGCGTCGAGGTCGGCGGCGAAAGTGTCGTAGTCGTAGCCGAAGGACGGCTTGTCGGAGGCGCCGAAGCCGCGGCGGTCATAGGTGATCACGCGGTGGCCGGCGGCCAGCAGTGCGGCCTCCTGCTTCTCCCAGGACGCGCCGTTGAGCGGCCAGCCGTGGATGAGCACGATGGGCCGGCCGGTGCCGTGGTCCTCGTAGTACAGGTTGATGACGCTTGAGTTCTCCTCGTCGACGGGGAGGAAAGGCATGGGTGCACTCCGGCAGGTGTGGTCCTGCCGACGTCGGAGGCCGGCACGATGGGACTCGGTACGGACGAATCTAGGGAATCCGGGGGCGGCGGCTTTCCTCTGCACGCACCGGGTCTGGCCCGTCCGGGCAGTTCTCCCGGGGCGGTCCGTGAAGCCTACGAATCCGCATTCCTGATACCGCTTGAAAGGATCTCCGCCAGTACCCTGTCGAGCTCGGACCGCGCCGTGTCGTTCCAGAGCTCCTCGGCCGACCGCGTCCTGGCCACCACGTCGCGCACATGGGCCGACGCCATCCTGACGACGCACCAGGACGGTCCCGAGATGAGTTCGACGTCCGTCTCGTCCTCGCCGTGGGGCCGGACGCGGACATCTCCCTCGCCCGTCGGCAGGATGAGTCCGGTGGCGAGCAGATCCCGGCCGAACACCCAGGTCGCGGCCGGCGGATCGTCCTCGGCCGCGAAGAGGTCCATCCGAACCGCCAGCGCGTCGTCGGGCGAATGCCGCACGCGCAAGGTCAGTTCATGCCATTCGTAATCCGCTGTCATCAGTCTCGCGCTGATCGTCTTTTCGAGGGGGAGCTGCATTCTGGTTCCTTTCGACTCCATGGGAAATTACCGGCGCTCCGAATAGCTTCGAGCCGCCCCACGCACGCGTTCTTGACCTCCGGCGCACGCGCTCCGGAAAGGACCGTGGCGCGGACGAACCGGGGTTCGTCCGCGCCACGCCGTGCGTTCCGGTCAGCTCGTCGCCAGCACCGCGTCCCTGATCAGATCGGCGACCTGCTTGGGCTCCGACAGGGCGACGGCGTGGGAGGCGTCCGGGAGCTCGACGACGACGGACCCGGCCCGCTCGGCGCCGAAGCGCTGGACCTCCGGGTTGATCGCGCGGTCGGCTCCGGCCACCAGGGCCCAGGACGGCTTGACCCGCCAGGCGGCCGCGGCGGCCGCCTCGGTGAAGGCCGCCGCGGCGAGCGGGCGTTGGGCCGCTGCCAGGACCCCGGCGACCTCCTCCGCCACGTCCGCGGCGAAGACGGCGGGGAAGGCCGCCTCGTCGATGGTGACCTCGACCGCGCAGTCGCCGTCGACGAGCGGGTAGGTCCACCTCTTCAAGTTGTCCGTCAGCGAGGAGTCGGGGAAGCGCCGCTCCAGATCGCCGAGGCTCTCGCCTTCGTGGAGCACGTACGCGGCGATGTAGACGAGTCCGACGACGTTCTCCGCGGCGCCGGCCACGGTGATCAGCGCCCCGCCGTAGGAGTGGCCGACGAGCAGCACGGGGCCGGAGATCTGGGAGACCACGGACGTGAGGTAGGCGGCGTCGGAGGCGAGGCCGCGCAGGGGGTTCGGCGGTGCGATCACCGGGATGGCGCGGCTGCGCAGTTCCGAGACGACGCCTATCCAGGCCGTCGCGTCGCCGAAGGCGCCGTGCACGAGTACGACGGTGGGGGTGGTCATGACGGTTCTCTTCTCGGTGTCAGGCCGCGTGCGGGGCGTCGGCGACGGCCGAAGCCGCCAGGGACTGCCATTCGCTCGGGGTCATGCCGTACGCGCCCCTGAAGGTGCGGCTGAAGTGCGAAGGGCTGCTGAAGCCCCAGCGGTGCGCCACCGCCGCCACGGTGAACCGTCGGTTGGACCGGCCCAGTTCGACCCGGCAGGACTCCAGTCGGCGTCGCCGCACCCACTGGCTCACCGTGACGCCCTCGCTCTGGAAGAGCTTGTGCAGGTACCGGACGGAGATGTGGTGGGCGCGTGCGATCGATTCCGGTGAGAGGTCCGGGTCCATGAGGTGCTCCTCGATGAAGCACCGGATCCTGGACAGCATCTCGCTGCCGACCGTCGGCGCCTCGGCCTCCTCGCCCGCCAGGCCGGTTTCGAGGAGCTCCATGAGCAGCACGGACAGGAGGTGGACGGCCGTACGGGCGAGTCGGTCTCCGGGCCGGGGCCGGCGGAGCTCGGCTTTGCCGGCGAGGGCGGACAGGAAGTCCGCCACCAGTGCCCCCAGCCCGTCGCCACCGCGCACGGGGACACCCACCACCTGGTTCAGTTCCGACTCCGTGACTCCCAGGTAGCCGCGGGGCACCCGGAAGAAGACCATCCGGCCGTCGTCGCCGAACTGCACGAGGTGGCGCCGGGCCGGGTCGCAGAAGACCAGGTCGCGCGGCTCCAGAACCGTTCTGACCCCTTCGCGGACGATGGTCGCCGACCCGCGGACGTGCATGCCGAGGTAGAGGAAGGTCCCGTTCCCCTCGCTCGGTATTCCGGAGCGGATCTCGACGAGCCGTTCGGAAGCGGCCGCCGGCCGGGCGCCGGCCGGACGCCGGACCTCTTCGGGCGCGCGTGACATCACTGACTGAGCCATGAGAATTCCAAGCCTTCGGTTCTTCGCGGGAGGGGAGCCGTTCGCACGGCCGCCGGCGTGGACACGGAGGACTAGGCCCTCGGGCCCGGTTCCTCGGCGAGGAACTTCTCCACCACCGCGTTGAACGCCGCGGGGTTCTCAAGGAACGGGAAGCGCGAACTCGCCACGTCGGAGGTGAAGACGTGGAGCCGGGCGTCGGGAATCTGCCGGGCGATGAAGCGCTGCGAGTCGGGGTTCACATGACTCCCCTCGCAGCCGATCACCAGGGTCGGCACATCGATCCGGGGCAGTACGTCGCGCCAGTCCTGAGCGCAGTGGTCGAACAGCAGAGGTACGCCGGCGTAGGCGGGCGTCGAGGTGATCTCCCGCGCGACGAAGGCGAGGATCTCCGGGTCCGGCTCACCCGAGAACATGCCGCGCACGAAGTCGGCGCGCACCTCGTCACCCCCGGGGGCCGCGAGCGCGGCACCCAGGTCGAGCAGCTGCGACACGTCGAAGATGGCGCCGGACTGCTGCTGCTCCCGCCCGGTCGTCCAGGGCACGGCGGCGACGGCCGCCGGCTGGTCGACGGCGACCAGGCGCCGGATCCGTCCGGTGCCGTACTGGTCGATGAAGCTCCACCACACCGAGACGCCCATCGACCACCCCAGCGCGTCGAACCGCACCAGCCCGAGGTGGTCGACGAGTTCGAGCACATCGCGGGAGAACCGGGCGATGCGGTAGCCGTGCCCCGGCTTGTCGGACAGCCCGTGGCCCCGGAAGTCGACGGTGACCACACGACGCCCGGGAGACAGGTCCTCGACCTGGTGGCGGAACATCGCCTGCGTCTGACCCCAGCCGTGAAGCATGACCAGGGGGATGCCCTCGCCACCGGTGTCCCGGTAGGCGAGGTGCGTCCCGTCGGTGGTGACCAGTTCCTGCATGACCTCTTCCTTCCCTGGTCACGGGCCTGTCGTCAGGCCCGCGCCGTCTCTGACATCTTCGGTGACGGCCCTTCGCCGCCACCACCGCGCGCTGTAGGAATCGGATCGGAGACCCTCATCGCTTTGTCGAAGGGGCGAGGGCCGGCGGGGATCAGCCGGCCCGGGCGGCCGTGCCGTCGCCCGTGGAGAGGAGTTCCTCGATCCTGAGCCCCAGGTGCAGCGTGAGCCGGTGGCCACCGTCGTCGAGGTCGAGTCCGGTGATCTCCCGGATCCGGCGCAGGCGGTAGTAGAGCGAGGTGCGGTGGAGGTGCAGCGCCTCGGCGGTCCGGGGGATCGACCCGGCGTGTTCGAGGAAGCAGCGCAGGGTGTCCCGGAGCCGGTCGTCGCCGTGGGCCTCGTTCAGGATGCGCAGCGGCTCGGGCACGAGGGAGGCGTTCAGTGCGTGCTCGGGGAGCTGGAGGAGGACGGCGAACTCCCCGAGCCGGCCCCAGTCGCCGATGCTTCGCAGCGAGGGGATCCGGCGTGCCGCGCGGGCCGCGACCAGGGACTGCTCGTACGAGCGCCAGGCGTGCTGCAGGCCCGCGTGACGCCCGCCGACACCGATGACCGGGGACGTCGACGGTTCCAGGAACGTGGCGAGTTCGTCGAGGATGCGGGCCGACTGGGCGGCGACCTCGGGCGGGGCGGGAGGCCGCTCACGCAGTTGCAGCAGGACCGCCCGGTCCTGGTCGACCGCGAGGACGCCGTGCGCCGAACGTGTCTGCCGGAAGCCCTCCAGAGCCCCCCACAGAGCCGCGTCGGGTTGCCGGACGGGCTCCGTGCCGCGGCCCAGCTGCACCAGGGTGACCAGGACGTGTTCGGCCGCCCCGAGCAGCCCGAGTTCCACGGCCCGCCGGCGCGCGGCGGTGCGGGTGACGACGTCGGTGTCGACGAGTTCCAGGACCAGGGTCTGCTCGTCGCTCTTCCGGCTGTCGGCGCCGAGCTGTTCGACGTACATCTGGGCCGCCATCAGGCCGGCCGCCCGCCCGATCGCTTCGGTCTCCCCGTCACCGAGCGTCATCTCGGGCGCCACCACCATGAGAAGCCCCAGGAGGTGCCCGCGCTCGCGCAGCGGCACGACGTAACGGGGCAGGAGCCCGAGGTCGTCACGGCCCTCGACGAAGCCGGGTCGGGGCCACCGGGTCACGCCTTGGGCGAGTACGTAGCGGATGGTGGCGTTGTCGGCACGGCCCTGGAGCAGCGTGCCGATGCGTACCGGGTCCTCGTCGCCGAAGTGGCGACTCGTGCAGACCATGCGGACCAGCGGATCATCGATCGCGACGGACCGGCCGAGCTGCTCCGCGAGTTCGTCGACGAGCGCCTGGAGCCCAGGGCTGCCAGGGCGGGCTCGCTGGAGCCGTGCGGTCATGCGCTGTTCCTCTCTCGACCAACTGTTCGCCGCGGAACCCTTCCTTTCCGCAGCTGTTGATCATTTTGAGGAGGCGACGACCTCGGCACATCGCATGAAAGGTCCATAGGTACGGCGTCGACGGGGGATGCGAAGCGGTCACTCTCCGTTGTCGCGTCTCTCCACCAGCCGGGCCAGCTCCGCACGGGAGCCGATGCCGAGCTTGGTGTAGGCGCGGCGCAGGTGCGAAGCCACCGTGTGGGGCGACAGCGAGAGCTTCTCGGCCACCTGCGGGTTCGTCAGCCCCCGGGCCACGAGCCGGGCCACCCGGAGCTCGGACGCCGTCAGCTCGGGCCATTCCTCGGCCGATCCGGCGGAGGAAGGGCGTCGGCGCACGCCGGCGGCCCGCAGGCGTCGACGGACCCGCGCGGCGTGCCGCTCGGCGCCTGACCGGGTGTAGAGGGCGAGCGCCTTGTCCAGGTACGGCACCGCCTCGGGCCTGCGGGTGGTCGCGAGCTTGCGTCCGACGTCCTCCAGCGCCGACGCCCGGGCGATCGGGCGTGAGCACCCCTCGTACAGCCGGACGGCGTGCAGGAGGTGCGCCAGATCGTTGTCGAGCAGCCCGCGGGCGTGCGCGGCACTGGCGGCGAGGATCGCGAAGTCCGGGTTGCGCGCGGCTCGGCGCTCGGCCACCTCGACGGCCGGGGCGACCCGCTCGGATGCGCCGGCGCGCAGGGCCGTGCGGACGAGGGCGGGAGTGTCCACCGGGTCGACCGGGCTCACCAGGGCCGGCCGTTCCTCGGCGAGCGCCGCCAGCACCTCGTCGAGTTCCGCCCGGGCGCGTTCGGGCCGGCCGTCGAAGTCCGCCAGCAGGACCAGCATCCAGGCACCGACGCTACGGGCGAGCGGTGCGCCCGTACCCCGCACGCGCCGCGCCTGCGCCGCGCACCGCTGGGCGGCTTCGCGGTCGTCGGTGTGGATCGCCACTCGCGTCAGCGTGTACAGGAGCATGAGTTCAGCGAGGTCCCCGCTGTCGAACGCACCCCTCAGTCCGGCGTCGGCTTCCGCGTCGGCCCGGGCTTCCGCCAGCCGCCCGGCGTCCAGGAGCGCCCGGGCGCGGTGCATGAGCCACAAGCGGGCGGCCGCCGCCTGGCCCTGGTGGCGGGTGTCGTGGACCCCGGCCCCGGCGAGCGCGAGCGCCTCCTCGGTGCGGCCGGCCACGGTCAGCAGCAGGCACTGCCACAGCGCCTCCGGGATCCAGACGGAAGGGGCGATGCCCAGGCCGGCCGCCAGGGCCGCCGCCCGGCTCGCCCGGCGGAGCGCCTCGTTCCAGTCCATCCGGTAGAAGCACAGGGCCGAGTCGACCACCATCATGGTGGCCTGGGCGATGCCGTCCCGGGCCGCATCGGTGGCCTCCCGGGCCTCGGCGGCGGTCTGCTCCGCGCCCCCGGGATCACCAGCCAGCGACAGGCCCAGGCACAACAGGGCGAGCAGCCGGGCCCGCAGTGCGGCCGGGATCCCGGGCAGTGCCGCCCCCGCACGGGCCTGGCGGACGGCCTCGGCGAAGTCGAAGTGACTGGCGAGGCGCGCCATGGCGAGGCGTATCCGCGCCTCGTCGTCGGGCCTGAGATCACCGGCGGCCAGGGCCGACGCCCCCAGGTCGTGTGCCCGGGCCGGCTGCCCCAGCTGCCAGAGCAGCGGGAGCGTCTCGGCGATGACCCTCGGCCGTTGCGACGGGTCCTCCATGGTGAGTTCCAGGGCTCTGAGGCTGAGCTCCGCCGCCGCTCCGGGCGCGGTGGCCGCGAGATCGGCCGCGGCGGCACGCAGCCGTTCTTCGGCCGTCCGGTCGCCGGTCCGCACGCCCACGGCCGGCGGCGCGGCGGGCCCGACCGGGGACGCCGCACGCGCCGACGGCACCTCGGCGGCATGGCTCCGCAGGGTTCGGCGCAGGGCGGGGGGAAGTGCGGCCTCCACCGCCTCACGGATCAGCTCGTGACGGAACTCCAGACGGTCCTCCCTTTCGACGAGCAGACCGGAGTCGAGGGATTCCTGGATCGCGGTGATCAGCGTCGCCGGTGGTCTGCCGAGCAGCTCGGCCAGCAGCTCCACGGTGACGGGGCGTCCCACCACGGCCGCCGTTTCGACGAGTTCGCGGGCCGCGGCGGGAAGCCGGGCCAGCCGGCGGGCGACGGACGGCAGTTGCGTGAGGGGGAGTTGCGTGAGGGGGAGTGATCCGGCCCGGAGCCGTGCCGTGCCGTGCTCGATCGTCACCAGACCCTCGTCCCGTACCGCGGCGAGCAGTTCCTCGATCAGCAGCGGCACCCCCTCGGCCCGGCGCGCGACACGGAGGACGTCCGGGTCGGGAACCGCTCCCAGGACGTCCTGCGTGATCCGGGCGACCGCCGGGTCGCCGAGCGCGCCCAGGGCCAGTTCGTGCGCCCCGGCCTGCCGAATCCGGTCGAGTGTCGTGCGGACCCGGGGAGGCACGCTCCCGTGGCGTACGGCCGCCAGCCACAGGATCGGCTGCGCCGCGAGTGCGGCCGCGAGGGTGTGGAGGGTGAGCAGCGTCAGCTCGTCGCACCACTGGAGGTCGTCGAGGACGATGAGCAGCGGCCCGCTCCGAGCGGCCTCCCGCAGGCGGTCCCCCAGTTCCTGGAGCAGCCAGAACCGCTGGCCGGGCGTCGCGGCGAGGTCCCGTAGCCGGTCGGCACCCGCGAGCGGTTCCTCCCCCGCGAACAGCCCGTCCAGCAGGGGGCCGAGCGGCACGAACTGTTCGTCGGGGTCGGCTCCGCCCTGGAACGTCCTCATCCCGCGCCGTTTCGCGGACGCCGACGCCTCCGCGAGCATCCTCGACCTGCCGATGCCCGCGGGGCCTTCGACGAGGACGATCCCGCCCGCCCCCCGGGCGAGGGCGTCGAGCCGCGCCTCGATGAACGCCAGTTCCCGCGCCCTGCCGCGGACCGGTGTCCCCCCGAGGAAGGGCCATGTCGTCAATCGGTCCACACTCACTCCGCCGGCCGGGGCCGCACGGGACGGGGTTCGTCCGACGGCGGTACGGCGGATCAGTATGCGGCACGGCGGCCGCGCCCGGGCAGGCGGTGACCCGGACCGACCGGTCTCAGTCGAAGCGCAGGTCTGCGAGCTGCCGTTCGAGGGCGGTGACGTCGTCCTCGGGTTCGGCCCGGGCCGGGCGGTCGGCCAGCAGCGCGGCCAGCTCGCCGCCCGCCCGGCGGATCCGGCCGGGCAGGCCGTCGGCGTACTCGTCCCCTCCGGATCCCCAGTCCGCGGACGCCGCGTACACCGCGGTGGGCACGACGGTGGCGCGCAGATACGCGAAGAGCGGTCGCATGGCGTGCTCCAGCACGAGGGAGTGCCGAGCGGTACCCCCGGTGGCCGCGACCAGGACCGGTGTGCCCGCGAGGGCGTCCGGGGCGATCACGTCGAAGAAGGACTTGAACAGGCCGCTGTAGGAGGCCGTGAACACCGGGGTGACGACGATCAGGCCGTCGGCTCCGGTCACCGCGTCGATCGCGGCGGCCAGGCGAGGTGCCGGAAAGCCGGTCACGAGGTGGTTGGCGACCTCGCCGGCCAGTTCGCGGAGCTCGACGACCTCGGTCGACACGACCCGGCCCCGGACGGCGAGTTCGTCGCGGACCGACTCGGCCAGCCGGTCCGCGAGCAGGCGGGTGGAGGAAGGGGTGCTCAACCCCGCGGAGACGGCGACCAGCTTCACGCGGCGCCCACCTCCTGCGCGGTGGCGGCGGCCGTGACCCGCGCCGCGTGCGTCGGGGCGTCCGGCACGTCGGCCGGGCGTCCGCTCGCGAACTCCCGGCGCAGAACGGGCACGACCTCCTCGCCGAGGATGTCGAGCTGCTCCAGGACCGTCCTGAGGGGCAGGCCCGCGTGATCCATCAGGAACAGCTGGCGCTGGTAGTCGCCCAGGGTCTCCCGGAAGGACAGGGTTCGGTCGATGACCTGCTGGGGCGAGCCCACGGTCAGCGGGGTCTGCTCGGTGAAGTCCTCCAGCGACGGACCGTGGCCGTAGACCGGCGCGTTGTCGAAGTACGGACGGAACTCCCGGATCGCGTCCTGCGAGTTCTTCCGCATGAACACCTGGCCGCCGAGCCCCACGATGGCGTCCTCCGGGCGGCCGTGGCCGTGGTGGGCGTACCGGCGCCGGTAGAGCTGCACCATGCGCCTGGTGTGATCGGCCGGCCAGAAGATGTTGTTGTGGAAGAAGCCGTCACCGTAGAACGCGGCCTGCTCCGCGATCTCCGGCGACCTGATGGATCCGTGCCAGACGAACGGCGCCACCCCGTCCAGCGGCCGGGGCGTCGAGGTGAAGGCCTGCAGGGGCGTGCGGAACCGGCCCTCCCAGTCGACGACGTCCTCACGCCACAACCGGCGCAGCAGCGCGTAGTTCTCCCTGGCGAGGTCGATGCCCTGGCGGATGTCCTGCCCGAACCAGGGATACACCGGTCCGGTGTTGCCGCGCCCCAGCATGAGGTCGACCCGGCCGTCGGCCAGGTGCTGGAGCATCGCGTAGTCCTCCGCGATCTTCACCGGGTCGTTGGTGGTGATCAGCGTCGTGGAGGTGGAGAGGATCAGTTTCTCGGTGCGGGCGGCGATGTGGCCGAGCAGGGTGGTCGGGGACGACGGGACGAACGGCGGGTTGTGGTGCTCGCCGGTCGCGAAGACGTCCAGGCCGACCTCCTCGGTCTTGAGTGCGATGGCGACCATCGCCTTGATGCGCTCGTGCTCCGTCGGAACACGGCCGTCGGTGGGGTCGGGTGTCACGTCCCCGACGGTGAAGATACCGAACTGCATGATGCTTCCGTTCTCCTGAACCTGTCTGGATGCTGTGATCGCGGGCCCCGACGCCGGTGGACGCCTGTCGTCCGGCGTCCGGCGTCGCGTTCGGCGCCGGCGGCAGCCGGGCCGGTCCTCCGGCTGCCGCCTGCGGGGGTCACTCCGGGTCGACCGGCGGGAGCGGCGTCACTTCGCCAGGAACGCGAGGAGCGCGGCGTTGACCTCTTCCGCGTGGGTCCACAGCAGCCCGTGCGGGGCGCCGTCGATCTCGACGTAGTCGGCGGACGGCAGGGCCGCGTGGAAGGGACGCGCGGTGCCTTCGGCGGGAAGGATGCGGTCGGCCGTGCCGTGCAGGATCAGGGCGGGGACGTCGATGGCCGGGATGTCGGCACGGAAGTCGGTGTACCAGGTCGACGGCGCCGCCGAGGCCGCGAAGGAGCCGCCGGCGGCCGCGGTGTTCCAGCTGTTGCGGACGGCCTCCTCGCTGATGCGGGTGCCCAGGTTCTCGTCGAGGTTGTAGAAGTCGTTGAAGAAGGCGGTGTAGTACGCGTAGCGGTCGGCCTTCACGGCGGCGACGACGCCGTCGAAGAACTCCCGCGGGGCGACGCCGTCCGGGTTGTCGTCGCTCTTCAGCAGGCAGGGCTCCAGCGAGGCGAGGAAGGCGACCTTGCCGACGCGGGCGGAGCCGTACGCGGAGACGTAGCGGGCGACCTCGCCGGTGCCCATGGAGAAGCCCACCAGGACGGCGTCGTTCAGGTCGAGGGTCTCCATCACGGTGTTCAGGTCGGCCGCGAAGGTGTCGTAGTCGTAGCCGGTCGTCGGCTGGGAGGACCGGCCGAAGCCGCGGCGGTCGTAGGTGATGACGCGGTGGCCGGCGTCCAGGAGCGCGGCGCTCTGGCGCTCCCAGGAGTGGCCGTCCAGGGGGAAGCCGTGGATGAGGACGACCGGCCGGCCGGTGCCGTGGTCCTCGTAGTAGAGCTCGACGGCGGTGGTGTTCTCCTGGCCCACGGTGATGTACGGCATGGCTGTGTTCCTCGCTTCGGATCGGCTGGTCCGCGCGTCGTCGCGGCGCGCGGTGCCGTCACGCTATGGCGGGGGAGGCGCCGCCGGTTGTCACGTGACGCCCGGGGCCTTGCCCGCGGGCGCAGAGACCTCGGACGCGGACGGGGACGCGGACGGGCCGGCCGACTCGGCGTCGGCCTGCGCCAGGACCAGCCGGGTCAGGTGGACCCTCGAATTCACCGAGAGCTTGCGGAAGATCGACGTCAGATGCGTGTTGACCGTGTGCGCGGACACGACGAGGGTGGCGGCGGCCGACCGGTTGGTGTGCCCCGCGGCGACGAGCCGGGCGACCTTGCGTTCCGAGGCGGTGAGCGCGTCCCACCCCTGGACGGGCCGGGGGCGGGACGGGCGTCGACCGGAGCCCGTCACGGCCCGGTCCAGTTCCGCCCGGACCCGGTCGGCCTCGGAGCCGGCCCCCGCCCGGGCGTACGCCTCGTACGCCTTCGTCAGCGCGGGTACGGCGGCGGTGTCTCCCGCGGTCGACAGCGCGCGGCCGAGGTCGGCGCGGGCCGCCGCCAGGGGCAGCGGCCGGGGTCCGTCGAGAAGGATCCGGACGGACCGCTCCAGGAGGCCGTGATCGGCGTTCACCAGCGCCGCCGCGTGGGCGGCGGTCCCCTTCGCCGTCGGTACGGAGGGGTTGTGGGAGGCGTAGTCGGCCGCCTGGGCCGCGAGGTCCACGGCCAGCGCCCGGTCGCCGGCGCGCAGGGCGATCCGCACGGCCTCGACGAACCGGGAGCGCAGGAGCCGCCACCGGACGAAGGGGTGGTCCCGCTGGGCGGACCGCACCCGTTCGGCCGCTGCCGCGTGGTCGCCGTCGGCGTCGGCGAGGAGGGCCTCCAGGTACTGGTGAGTGGCGTGGTTCCCCGTGTTCGGCCGACCGGTCACCGTCGCCCGGACGACCTCGGCGTGTTCCTCCGCGGCTTCCCGATCGCCGCGCAGCAGCGCCAGCCAGCCCCGGTTCACGCGAATGTTGACCTGGTTGCCGGGCACCTGGCAGTCCGCTTCCAGCCGCTCCGCGGTGACCAGGTCGGCCTCCGCGTCGTCGAGCCGTCCGAGCCCCAGGTTCAGGTTGGCCTGGGCCCACATCAGCATCGCGGGTCGCAGAGGGGTGTCGCCCGCCGTCCGCAGCAGGTGCCGGGCCGTGTCGAAGTCGTCCAGGTGGACGCGGGCGACGACCTCCTCGGGCAGGAACGCCGCGTCGAACGCGCTGAGCGCCGTGTGGTGGTCGACGGCGGACGCGCACGCCCCCGCGTTGAGGGCGATCTCGCCGAGGCCCCACAACGCGACGACGCGGGCCTCCCGGTCCTGCGCCCGCTCCGCCTCGGCGACCGCCCGCTCCCCGGTCCCGCGAGCGGTGTCGAGGTCGCGGCCGCGGGACTGCGCGAGCGCGAGCCGCGCGGTCAGCCGGGCGCGGACCGCCGGGTCGGTGACGACGCCCAGGGCCGCCGCCGAGCGGCGGGTCAGCTCATGGACGTCGTCGAGGTGCCACAGCGTGTCCCCGAGTACCGACTGCAGACGGGCGAAGACGTCCAACGGGGGCTGTCGGGCCAGGAGGACATCGCCGATCTCACGCGCCCGCGTGTACCGGCCCGCACGGGTGAGGGCGGTGATCGCCCGTTCGCCCACGCCGAACACCGCGGGATCGTGGGGCGCCACCAGTTCCAGCGCACGCACCGACAGATCGGCGGCGAGGTCGGGCATGACGGTGACCACGTCCGCGGCGGCCCGGCCGAGCAGTCGGATCGCCTCCTGGTCACCGGGTTCCGCGCTCTTGAGCAGGTGCGGGACGGCGTCGACCGAGGTCCGGCCCGACATGACCAGCCGGCTCGCCGCCTCCCGGTGCAGTGCTCGCCGCGCGGAGGGCGCGAGGTCGGCGTAGACCGCCTGACGGAGCAGATCGTGACGGAACGCGAGGCGTTCGCCGTCGTCCTCGATGAGCCCGGCGTCGATCGCCTCCCGCAGTTCACCGACGAGGTCCGTGGCGGGCCTGCCGCACAGGGCCGCGGCGTCGAAGAGGTGGAAGGCGCGCCCCAGGACCGAGCCGATCCGCAGGAACCGGAGGGTGCCCGGTCGGAGGGCCGACAGCCTGCCGCGGACCCCGAGCACCAGCCGCTCCGACGGCCCGGCCCCGTCCGCACCCGACGCCGCGATGCCCGCCAGCACCTCCGCCGCGAGGAACGGGTTGCCGCCGGCGCCGTCGAGCAACTCGGTGACGTCGTCCGGCGCGGTCCCGCCGAGTACGTCGCGCGCCAGCTCGGCGAGGGCGGCCCCGGACAGGGGCCGCAGTGGAAGCGTCGCCGTCCGGGCCACGTCCCCGCGCAGGTCGGGGTCCTCCCTGCCCGCGAGCAGCCAGAGAACCGGGGAGGCCTGCAGCCGTGCCGGCATGACGTCGAGCGCGAACCGGCTCAGCGGATCGGTCCACTGGACATCGTCGATCGCGATCAGCGTCGGCGCGCCCGTCGAGCGCTCCTCGATCAGCTGGGCCAGCCGTTCGACGAGCCAGATGCGCTGGTCGTGGTGGACCGCCAGGTGCGCGAAGTCCTGCGCGGCCAGCAGCGGCGGGTCGCCGTGCAGCAGTGCCGAGGCCAGCGAGGCCAGCGGTGCCAGCTCGTGCAGCTCCTCGGCGCGGCCCTGACCGACCACGAACCCGCGGGCCCGTGCGATCGAGACGGTCTCCTCCAGCAGGACGGTCTTCCCGATCCCCGGCTCACCCAGGAGCAGGGCCAGCCCGCCGCCCTCGCCGTCGCGCACCGCCTCGACCATGGCACGAAGCCGCTCCAGCTCGGCCTCCCGGCCGCGCAGACCCGGCCGGCTCAGCCGCGTGCCCGCGCTCTCCTGCGGCGTCATCCCTTGACGGACCCCGCGAGCAGGCCTCGGGCGAAGTGCCGCCGGAGGGAGAGGAACACCAGCAACGGGAGGAACGCCGACACGAACGCCCCCGCGGTGAGCCGCTGCCACTCGTTGCCGCGCGTCCCGGCCATGGCCGCCAGTCTGACCGTCACCGGAGCGGTCCCGGCCGTCCCGCCCGACAGCGTCAGCGCGACGAGCAGGTCGTTCCACACCCAGATGAACTGGATGACCGCGAACGTCACCAGGACCGGGCGGGCCAGCGGCAGGACGATCCGAAGCAGCACCGTCGCGTGTGACGCGCCGTCCAGCCGGGCCGCTTCGACCAGGTCACGGGGCAGCCCCGCCAGGAAGTTGTGGAGGAGGAACACCGCGAACGGCAACGCGAAGACCGTATGGGCGAACCAGACGTGGTCGAACCGGGCCGCTCCGGTGACGTGCCAGGCGGGCAGGAACAGCCATCCGCGGGAGAAGAGCCGGAGCAGGGGGACGAGCGCCATCTGGAGGGGCACGATCTGCAGCGCGAAGACGCCGACCAGAAGCGCGTCGCGACCCCTGAAGTCGATCCATGCCAGGGCGTACGCGGCGAGGAACGCCAGGACGAGCGGGAACAGCACCGAGGGCAGGGTGATGACGATCGAGTTGACGAGGTGGCCGGCGAGCTGACCCGACGCGTTACCGGTGCCGAACAGCACCTCGTGGTAGTTGTCGAGCGTGACGTGCGGCGAGCCGAACACCGTCCACCAGCCGGTCGTCTTGATCTCGTCCTCCGGACGGAACGAGGACAGGAACAGGCCGAGCGTCGGCGTGGTCCACAGGACCGCGATCAGCACGGCGGTCAGTGAGAGCACGCGGGAGGAGAGACGCTCCCGGACGCCCCTCACCTCGCCCTCCGCTGCGCACGGACCTGGTGGGCCACGACGGGGGCGACGAGGAGGAAGAGCAGCACCGCGAGAGCCGCGCCGTGGCCGGTCCGGCCGTAGCGGAAGGACTGGTTGACCATCTCGTGGGCGATGACCCCGGTGTCGAACTGCCCGGCGGTCATGGTCTTGACGATGTCGAACGCCTTGAAGGTGCCGATCACCTCGCTGAGGACGACGACCAGCAGCGTGGGCCTGATCGACGGTACGGTGACGCGCCAGAAGATCTGCCGCGACGACGCGCCGTCCAGCCGGGCCGCCTCGACGATCTCGCCGGGGACCGCCGCGATCGCGCCCGCCAGCAGGACGGCCGCGAAGCCCGCCTGGGTCCACACCATCGCCACGACGAGGAACAGGACGTTCCAGGGGGATTCCACGAGCCACTGCCTCGGCCCGCCGCCGAACGCCACGACGAGTTCGTTCAGGAGCCCGATCTGCTCCGCCCCCGCCGGCCGGTAGGCGTAGACGAACCTCCAGACCAGTCCGGCGCCGACGAACGAGATCGTCATCGGCAGCAGGACCAGGGACAGGGCGAGCGCCCGGAACCGCGACCGTATGACGGCCGCGGCGTAGAGCAGCCCGATCCCCGTCACCAGCAGCGGCACGAGCACCACCCACACCAGGGTGTTGCGGAGCGCGGTCAGCGCCTCGGGGTCGGTGAACATCCACACGTAGTTGTCGATCCCGACCCAGGCGTCCCCTTCGTCGTCCATGAACGACAGGCCCAGGGTGCGCAGGCCGGGCAACAGGAGACCGACGGTGAGCAGCGACAGCGCGGGGGCCAGCAGCAGGCAGGCCGCGCCCCGCCGCCGTACCGGCCCCCGGTGCAGGGCCAGCAGGATCAGGCCGACCACGGCCGAGAACGCGGCGACGCCCTGGAGGAGGTGGAGCAGTTTGGGTTGCTGAGCGACGACGTCGAACGACATCAGTGGCTCGGCCAGGACCGTTCGATGGCCGCCGCCACCGATTCGGTGTCCTTGCCGGTGATCCAGTCGACGGATCCCTTCCAGAAGGTGCCCGCACCGACTGCCGCGGGCATCAGGTCGGAACCGTCGAACCTGAACTGCGTCCGGGGATCCTGCAGCAGCTGGATCGAGAGCCTGTCGATCGGGCCGGCGGCGTTGGCCGGATCCACTCCCTTGTTCGCCGAGACGAAGGGGCCCTTCTTCATCCGCGCGTTGGCGAAGTCGGCGCTCGCCAGGTACTCCCGGAAGGCCCGGACCTCGGGCCGGTCGGCGAAGGCCGCGGTGAACACGCCTCCGCCCAGCACGGGTCGGCTGGACGGGTCCGTCCCCGGCAGCAGGAAGGCGAACACGTCCTCGTCCGGGCCGATCCGGGTGCCCTTCGGCCAGTGCTCGGCGTAGAACGACGCCTGGAGGTGCAGCGCGCAGTCGCCGGAGAGGATCGGCCTGCCGGCGTCCTGGTAGGCGATCGAGGCCATGGAGCGGGCCGGTCCGTAGCCGCCGTTGGCATAACGGTCGTTCTTGAGGACGGACCCCACCGTGTCCATGGCCCGGATCACTCGCGGGTCGTTGAACGGGATCCGATGGGAGACCCACTGGTCGTAGACGTCCGGCCCCTGCTGGCGGAGCAGGACGTCCTCGATCCAGTCCGTCACGGGCCAGCCGGTCGCCTCGCCGGATTCGAGGCCCGCACACCACGGCGTGACCCCCGATGCGGCGACCCTCTCGGTCAGCTCCATCAGCTCGGCCCAGGTGTGGGGGACGGTCAGTCCCCTGTCCCGGAAGAACGCCGGCGAGTACCAGACGAACGACTTCACGTTCGCGACCAGCGGAGTGCCGTAGAGGGTGCCGTCCACGGTCGCGTAGCCGTTCCAGTCCGCCGACCAGCCCTGTTCCGCCAGCGACACCAGCTCGGCACTCGCGGGTTCGAGCCTCCCCGCGCGCGCGAAACGCTCCAGGAGCCCGGGCTGAGCGAAGAACGCCACGTCGGGGGCGTGGCCGCCCTCGACCCGGAGCTGGATCTGGGCCTCGAACTCCCCGTCTCCCTCGTACTGGACGTCGATCCCCGTGCACGCGGCGAAGTCCGCCCAGGTCGCTTCGAACAGGTCCGCCTCCCGGTCCCGGTTGGAGGCGTAGACGGCGACGTGGGTTGCGGGGTGCCGGCCGTACCGCGCGTACGGCCCGCAGTCCCCGGCCTCGGCACGTGAAGAACCGTCGGAAGGGGCAACGCATGCGGTGGCCGTGACGACGATGGCGATGACGGCGAGCGCGAGCCTCGCGCCGAACCTCATGGTTGTGCTTCCTCCGTTCGCCCGCCGAATGTCCTCGGGGGCGAAGCGAAGCTATCAGCGTTCGAACAAAATCAGCCAATCGTTCGAGGTCAGGGGCTTGTGTGTGGGTGCCGAGCCCGCACCGGGGGGCGGGCTCGGCACGGGGCACCGGATGGTCAGAGCGTTCGGCGCACGCCGGCCTGACGCTCCAGATTGCGGAGCTGGACCGTCAGGCCGCCCTCGACGGCGGCGTGGGCCGGGCCGCTGCGGCCGATCGGCAGGACCTCCTCGCTGCGCATGTCCTCCAGCATCAGGGCGAAGGCCGTGTACATCGCGACGAGCGCCACCACGAGGCCGAGCGCGCCGGACGTGCGGGTGAGCCATTCGGCGCCGGTGAGACCTGCCAGCCCGGTGGTCGCCCAGCGGGGCAGCGAGACCAGCAGGACGAGCCACAGCGCGCGCTTGGGCCGGGTCACGGCGGTCATCAGCGCCCCGAAGCACAGGAGTGCGAGGTTGAAGACGCCCAGCACGCGCGGACCGTCGGGCGCGCCGCTGAACATGACGAGCCCGTAGGCCAGCCAACTGCCGGCGAAGACGGCCATCAGCGTCGCCGCGATCACGTCCCGGGCGCCGAACGCCAGGACGCTCACCAGGAACTGCAGCGCGAAGGCCGGCAGCACGCACAGGGCGACGGCGCCGCGGGCCTGGGTCTCGAAGACCCCGAGCTGCATGCACCCCGTCATCACGGAGGCGATCGCCACCGTGAAGAAGCCCAGCGGCATGGGTGAGGCGATGGGGCGGAGGTTGATCCGGGTCATCGACCGGAGGTCGGGTTCGAAGCGGCGTTCCGGGGGAGCGTCCGGCCGTCCGGCCGGTACGTCGTCGGCGCCGCCGGCGGCGGCGGAGGGGGAGGGAGTGCTCATGGTGGGGGGCTCTCTCGTTCGGTGCTCTGTGTCCGCCGTCAGCCCTGGACCAGAGGGGTGTCCACGAGGTGCTCGGCCAGGAACCACACCTGCGTCTCGCCGGTCCGGATGACCTCGGAGACGAGCAGGTCGGTGCTGCCCTCGTCGCCCTCCGCCGAGATCCGGGCAGCGGCGTCCCGGGCGTCGATCAGGATCCGCTCGTGCGCGTCGAGCAGCCTCGACAGCATGACGGGGACCTTCTCCACGCCGTTCGGCGGCCGCGGAACAGCCGTCAGTTCCGCGACGTGGCGCGGGTCCGCGACAGCGACTCCGCCGAGGCTCTGGATCCGCTCGGCCAGCGCGTCCACGATGGCCAGTTGGGCCTCCGCGTGCTTGTCCAGCATCAGGTGGAGCGAGTAGAACGTCGCCCCGCGCATGAGCCAGTGGTGCTTCTTGTAGAGGGAGTACAGGATCTGCGTGTCGGCGAGTACGCGGTTCAGCCGCTGGCAGGCGTACATGCGGGTGTCGTGGCCGAGGCCGATCGGCAGCTGCTTCAGCGTGCCGAACGCCTGGGTCTCGCCGCCCTTCTGGTGCAGCAGCGGCTGGCCGCCGCCGCGGGAGGGCGGGGTGGCGGATGCGGTGGTCGCGGTTTCCATCGGGTGACTCCTGGTGCGGAAGGTGGGAGGGCCCGGCCGCCCGTGCGGGGGTCGCGGGCGGCCGGACCCGGTCTGTCGCGGCTCGTGCTCAGTGGCCGCCGCGGACGGCGGCCGGTGCCGCCGCCGGGGCCTGGCGGTGCAGTACGAGCCGGGTGAGCAGCCCGCTGCCGAGGCCGGCCACGAGCGCGAGGCCGGCCCACCACAGCGGGTACGGGGTGAGGCCGAGGGCCGCGTCGAGGGACCATGCGCCGGGTCCGGTCGCGGCGAGGGCGGCGGCGGCGCCGATGAGGACGAGAGGGTACTCGTACCCGTCGTTCTGCACCCAGAGTCCGTTGTGCCACTTCACGGTGAGGGCGACCGTCATGACCCCGATGGCGCCGGTCGCGGCGAGCGGGGTCAGGGCGCCGGCCGCGAGCAGCAGGCCGGATCCGATCTGGCCGCCGCCCGCCGCCAGGGCGGTGAGCGCTCCGCCGCGAAAGCCGTCGGCACGGAACTCCGCCGTGCCGCCCGCGAGGCCTCGGCCGCCCAGGTGCGAGCTGATCTTCTGCACTCCGTGGCCGGCGACGAGCAGGCCCACCAGCAGGCGCAGGATCAGAATGCCGGTGTCCAAGGCGGTCAGCCCGCCGCGTGCGCGCCGATGACGCTCTGCGCGTACACGACCCCGAGGCCGTACGCGCCCGCGTGGGCCTTGACGATCTCCATGACCGCGCCGTACGTCTCCTGACGCGCCCAGTCACGCTGCAGCTCAAGGAGCACCTGCACCCAGGTCACCGGCACCGCGCCGGCGGCGATCATCCGCTGCAGCGCGTGCTCGTGGGCGGCCGGGCTGACGCCGCCGGAGGCGTCCGAGACGACGTACACCTCGTACCCCTGCTCCAGCGCGGACAGCGCGGGCAGCACCAGGCAGACCTCGGTCCACAGACCGGCGAGGATGATCTTCTTGCGCCCGGTCGCCTTGACGGCGGCCACCAGGGCCTCGTCCTCCCAGGCGTTCATGCTGGTCCGGTCGATGATCTCGTGCTCGGGGAACACCTCGGCGAGCTGGGGCAGCAGGGGCCCGGAGAACGACTCGGCGGCCACCGTGGTCAGGACGGCCGGAACATCGAAGGCCCGAGCCGCCTTGGCGAGCCCCACGGTGCTGTTGATGATCGCGGCACGGTCACCGCTGCCGGTGCCGAAGAACATCTGCGGCTGGTGGTCCACGAAGAGCATGACCGCGTTGTCGGGCGTGAGGAGGTCGGAGCTCGGGGCGGCCTGAACCTTGGTGATGTCGAACATGAGGGATCCTCTCGGAGCAATCGGTGGAGCGCCCACCGCCTTCGCGGCTTCGGCACACCTCGAAACTACGGTCGGATCGATCGGCCGGTTTTCCCCTTTGTGCCCAGGAGTTGGCACGCCAGCGCACTATCGGCCCTGCTCCGGCGGCCCTGCTCCGGCGGCCCTGTTCCGGCGCGGACTGCTGCTCGGGTACCGCGGGGCCGCCCGCACCGTCCGACCCGCCAACGCCCCCCGGGCGCGTCAGGTCCGGATCGGCGGGTAGACGCGGGGACGGCGAGTGGGGGAGTCGTTCACAGAAGGAGGCGCACCATGCTCTTGCTACTGGGTCTGCTGCTCCTGGGTGCGACCGGAGCCTTCATCGGGCTGCTGATCGCGGGCAACACCGGAGGCCCGGACTACCAGGTGATGGTCCTCGGCAACCAGATCGCCACCCTCGACAGCCTCGGGATCTTCCTCGCGGGCGTCGCCCTGACCCTGGTGGTCGGTGTCGCCTGCGTCATGATCAAGGTGGGCGCCGATCGGGCCCGGCAGCACAGGCACCTGATCCGAAGTGCGCGGGTGTCGGCCGAACAATCCGCCGGTGAACCGGGCGGTCCGGTCGAACCGATCGGCACGGGGGCCCCAGGGGACGAGGTCATGACCACCGCCCGGCGGCCGTCCCGTCACCGCTTCCACTTCGGTCATTGAGCAGCCACGGGCGGGCGGGAGTCGGGAGGCGCCTCCCCGTGTCGGGAGGCGCCTTCCGGTGCCCGGGGAGGCGCCTCCCGCCGGTGGGGGCGTCGGTTCGCGCCGCCTTCAGGGCCGCAGGTCGTCCCGGAGGCGGCGGCGGGCCGCGGTGGGGGAGCGACCGCGCGGGGCCGGTCCGCGCCACGGGTCCGTTCGAGGAGGTGGTCGGCGGCGGGGTCGAGGAGGCGGTCGGGAGATTGTTCCGGTTCGTCCGAGGAAGTCCGGGTATGCGAGGCCTGAGGACGACAGACCCGAGGACGAGAGGCCTGAGGACGATGAGCCGGGCTTTCGACGGCCGTGTGGGGTGAGAGATGGCTCTTCGGTTGCTGACCCGGCTGCCCGCAGCCGGGCTGGGTCTCGCGGTGGGCGTGCCCGTCCTGGCGGCCCGGCGAATCCTCCCGGCCGCCGGCGCCGCAGCCCGGCTGGCGTCCGACGCCGCCGGAGCGAGCGCCCAGACCGCCGCGCGCGGCGCGGCGGCGCTCTCGTCGACAGCGGTACGGGTCGGCAGGGTCGGCCTCAATGCGGCGACCCCCGGCCAGGGCTACTGGCGTGCCGGATCCCGGGTCCAGCTCCCGCTGCGGCCGAGCCGGGGGTCGGCCGTGCGCGGCGTGGAGACCCGCGCCAGGCGGGTGGCGACCGCCCTGGCCCGGCGCCCGGACGTGCTCGCCGCCTACTGGGACGGCGGCCTGGCCCGGCTGGTGGTGCAGATGACCCAGGACGCCGTCACCGACCGGGTCGTCGACCGGGCCACCGAACTGGCCGCCGGGCAGAAGCTGGAGCGCCCGGACGAGGACGTGCTGGAGCCGGTGCACCCCGGCCACACCGGCGGAATCCGCTCCGGGGCGCTCGCCCTGGCCTGCGACGCGGCAGGTGTCACCACCGCGGTCGCCGCGCGGGTGGTCCACCTCAGGAGCACGCCCCGCCTGGTCACCGCCGGAGTCACGCTGCTGCACGAGGACCCGCGGGTACGGACGGTGCTGCGGCGCCGGCTGGGCCGCTCGGCCACCGATCTGGTGCTGGCGGCGGCGAACGCGGCCGCCCACGGCATCGGGCAGTCGCCGACCGCGCTGGTGCTGGACGCCGCGCTGCGAACGAGCCGGCTGACGGAGGCCGTCGCCCGCGCCGCCGCCTTCGATGCCGCGCACGACACGGTCTGCGCGCCGCAGCGCCTCAGCCTGGCGGGCCGGGAGGTCGCCCGGCCGGCGATTCACCGATGTCCCGGCGAGGAGTACCGGGACCACGCGGTCACCGGCACCGTGCTGGGCGCGGCCGGGACGCTGCTGTTCACCCGTGACGTCCAGGAGGCGGCGGAGGCACTGCTGGCCGGGAACCCGAAGGCCGCCCGTTACGGTCCGGACGTCTTCACCGCTGCCTTCTGCGCCGAGCTGGCCCGCGAGGGGGTACTCGTCCGAAACCTCGACCGGCTGCGCCAGTTGGAACTCGTCGACACCGTCGTGCTGCATCCGGAGGCGCTGCGCAGCACCCGGCGTACGGTCCTGGACGTCCATCCGAACGTGGACGGCTGGGACCACGATCGGTTGTGGCAGGCCGCCACGACGGCGCTGGAGTCCGGCGAAGGGCTCGACCTGCGTCCGGTGCCCGACCAGGGCGAGTCCGAGACCGGACTGTCGGTGGCGGTGGAGCAGGGCAAGGAGATCGGCACCGTCCTGGTGGGCTGGGAGATCGACCCGCTCGCCGAGGCCGCGCTGGACGCGGCGCGCCGGGCCGGCCTGCACGTCGTGGTGCAGGATGACGGCTCGCTCGGTGACTTCGGTGCGCTGGCCGACGAACTCGTGGGCGCCGAAAGGCCGTTGGCCGAGGTGGTGCGGGATCTCCAGCGCGGCGGCCGGGTGGTCCTGACGGTGGCTCATGTCCCGTGCGGCCAGGCCACCGCGGAGCGGCAGCTGAGTCCTGGGAGCAGCGAGGTGCTGGCCGGTCTGCTGCGCAGCGACATCGCCGTCTCGCTCACCGACGACCGCAGCGCGGTGGTGTGGGGTGCGGACGTGCTGCTGCTGCGCGGGCTGGAAGGAGCATGGCGGCTGTTGGCGGCGATACCCGTCGCACGCACCGTCGGCGGGCACGCGAAGATCCTTGCCGAGGCGGGCGCGGCACTCGCCGGACTGCTGGTGGTGACCCGCGGCACCCGCTCGAAACGCCTCGCCTTCCCCCTCGGCTTCCGGCTCAGCCCGGTGAACGCGGCCGCTGCCGCTTCGCTCGTCTCCGGCTGGCGCGCCGCGCTGCGGATCGGCGCCGACCGTGCGCCGCATCCGCCGCCTCGGGTGCCCTGGCACGCCCTGCAGCCGCAGGAGGTGCTGGCCCGACTGCGGGACGGCGCGCGGGCCGCGGAGCCGGGCGTGCCGGCCCGCGCACGGCAGGCCGTGGGCAGGGCCGCGCGGCTCCCGGTCTTCGCCCCGGCACGCCTGACGGTCCGTCTGGGCGCCGCCGTGCGTGTCGAACTGAACGATCCGCTCACCCCGGTGCTGCTTGTCGGCGCGACCGCTTCCGCCCTGCTGGGCTCCCCCGTGGACGCCCTGATGGTGCTCGGCGCCATGGGCGTGAACGCCCTGGTCGGCGGAGTGCAGCGACTGCGGGCGGAGCGCGCCCTCTCCGGGCTGCAGCTGAGCCAGCGTCAACGAGCCCGCAAGGTCGTCGATGCGGACCGGGACGAGACGAGGGAGGTGGAGGCCGAACGGCTGCTGCCGGGAGAGGTGATCGAGCTCTACACCGGCGACGTGGTACCGGCCGATGCCCGGCTGCTGGTGGCCGACGACCTGGAGGTCGACGAGTCCTCGCTGACCGGCGAGTCGTTGCCGACCGGCAAGCAGGTGGACGCCACGCCGCAGGCGCCGGTGGCCGACCGTCGCTGCATGGTCTTCGAGGGCACCACCGTGGTCGCCGGCCACGGCCGGGCCGTGGTCGTGGGCACCGGCGACGAGACCGAGGCCGGCCGGGCCGCGCATCTCGCCTCGCGCACCCGCCCGGCGCCCGGCGTACAGGCCCGGCTGCACGAACTCACCAGCCGGATGCTGCCGTTCACGCTGCTCGGCGGCGCCGCCGTGACCGGCCTCTCCCTGCTGCGCGGCCGGCCGGTACGCGAGGCGGTCCGGGGTGGGCTGGCCGTCGCGGTGGCCGCCGTCCCGGAGGGCCTGCCGCTGGTCGCCACGGTCGCGCAGTCGGCCGCGACCCGTCGGCTCGGCCGGATCGGCATCCTGGTCCGCACCCCGCGCGCCCTGGAGGCGCTCGGCCGGATGGACACCGTCTGCTTCGACAAGACCGGCACCCTGACCGAGAACCGCCTGCACGTGGTGCGCGTCGCCACCGAGGACGGCACCGAACACCCGGCCAACACCGCCGAGGCGGCTCCGCTGCTCCAGGCCGCCGCGCTGACCGCCCGCACCCCCGACCGCGAGGCGGGCATCCACGCGCACTCCACCGACGAGGCGATCCTCGGGTCGACCCCGCCCGGATCACCGTGGACACCCGTCGAGGTGCAGCCCTTCGAGGCCAGCCGGGGGTACGCCGCCGCCGTCGGGACCGACCCGGAGGGCGCCGGGGTGCTGCTGGTCAAGGGCGCACCGGAGGTGGTCCTGCCCGCCTGCGCCGGCGACGCGGCCGACGACGCGGCCCGGTCGCTGGCCGACGACGGTTTGCGGGTGCTGGCGGTCGCGAGCCGTCGGCTCGCCGGCGGGGAGGAGCCCGCGGAGGCGCTGGGCGGGTCGCCGGAGGGCCTGGAACTGCTCGGATTCATCGGTCTGGCCGACACCCCGCGCCCGAGTTCGGGGCCGCTGGTGGCCGACCTCCGCGAGGCCGGCGTCCGACCCGTGATGCTCACCGGCGACCACCCGCAGACGGCCCGCGCGGTCGCCCTCCGACTCGGCTGGCCGCAGGACGTACAGATCGTCACCGGCGGCGAACTGGCCGCCCGGGACCGGGCAGGCCGGGCCCGCCTGCTGCGTGACTGCGGGGTGGTGGCCCGGGTCGCACCCGAACAGAAGCTGCACGTCATCGAGGCGCTCCAGGCGGACGGCCGGGTGGTGGCGATGGTCGGGGACGGTTCCAACGACGCGGCCGCCATCCGCGCCGCCGACATCGGGGTCGGCATCGCGGTACGAGGCTCGGCAGCGGCCCGCAACGCCGCCGATCTGGTGATCACCAGTGACGACCTGTCGATGCTGGTCGACGCGGTCGCCGAGGGGCGGGCGCTGTGGCGCAGCGTGGCAGACGCGATCAGCGTCCTGGTCGGCGGCAACGCCGGTGAGATCGGGTTCTCGGTGCTCGGTACGCTGCTGTCCGGTGGCTCGCCGCTGTCCACCCGCCAGATCCTGCTGGTCAACCTGCTGACCGACATGTTCCCGGCGATGGCGGTCTCGGTCACCCCGCGTGACGAGGCCGCGGAGGAAGGGCTGAACGGCGCGGCCGCCCTGGCCGACAGCGCACCGGTGGGCATCGCGGCACTCGGCGACCCGCTGACGCGGCAGATCACGAACCGCGGCATCGTCACCACGCTCGGCGCGAGCACGGCCTGGCTGATCGGTACGTTCACGCCCGGCTCGGCCCGGCGGACCAGCACGATGGCGCTGTGCGGGGTGGTCGGTGCCCAGCTCACCCAGACGGTGACGGGCCGGCGGCACAACCCCCTGGTGTTGCTGACCGTCCTCGGCTCTGCGGCGGTGCTGGTGGCGCTGATCGAGACGCCGCTGGTCAGCCAGTTCTTCGGCTGTACGCCGCTCGGCCCGGTGGCCTGGGCCGGGGTCGCCACCGCGATGGGCGTCGCCGCGCTGGGGCCCCGGCTGGTGCCGAGGATCGAGCAGCTCGCCCGGCGCGTCGGAGGGGCCCCGGAGCCCTGAGGGTCAGCCGGCCCCGATGGTCGGCTGACCGACGACGTTCAGCAGACCGGCGACGTCAGTCGGCCGCCGACGGCCCCTCGAGATCCTCGGCGGTCGTCCGGGAGAGTCCCGCCCGTACCAGGGCCGCTGCCAGCCGGGCGAGATCCTCCGGGGGCACCAGTTCCGCCAGCCCGCGCGGGGTGTGCGGCAGGCCGAGGGAGGTGGCGGCCCGGCGGGACCGTTCGTCGAAGTAGGGCCGGAGATCCGGCCAGACCGCCTGCACCTCCCGGCAGAAGATGTCGGCGCCCACCGGACCGATCCTGGGCACCTCCTGGAGCAGCTCCCGCAGCTTCCCCTGATCGCCGCCGGCCTCCTCGCGGAGCTTGCGCAGATCGCCGTGCCAGCGGTCGAGGACCAGCTCCGCACCGTCGCCCAGCGCGGTCGCGGTGCTCTCGTCGTACCGGACGTAGTGCGCGCGGCCCAGCGCGTCCACGCGGTCCTGCCAGCGCGAGTCCGCCATCGCCCGCGGTGTCCGCAGCCCCGCCCCGAACAGCTCCCGCCCGGCAGCGGTGGCGATGTCCGCCTTGATCCGGATCGAACAGAGGACGGTGAGGACCAGCAGCTGATAGAGCGGCGCGGGCTTGTCGCGCAGGGTGATGCCGGACTCGTCCGCGTAGGTCTGTCCGTACTCGCGCAGCAGCCGGTCGACCTTCTCGGCGGTGTCCACGGGGTGCCCCTTCCGGTCGGCGTTCGGGCTCTGCCGGGCGGCTGCCCACCAAGGCGGAGGCCAATCCGGGACGGGGCCGGACTACAGCAGCATCGCCTCGAACTGGACCGCGGGTGCGATCAGTGGTTGTTCGGACCAGATGACCTTGCCCCGGGCCGTGTACCTGGTGCCCCACCGTTCGGCCATCTGGGCGACCAGGAACAGGCCACGGCCTCCCTCGTCCGTGCTGGCGGCGTAGCGCAGGTGCGGGGCGGTGCTGCTGCCGTCGGAGACCTCGCAGACCAGGCTGGTGTCGCGCAGCATGCGGACCCGGACCGGCTGGGTGCCGTAGCGGACGGCGTTGGTGATCAGTTCGCTGAGGATCAGCTCGGTGGTGAAGGTGAGGTCCTCCAGACCCCATGCGGCCAGCTGGTCGGCGCACTCGGCGCGGGTGCGGGAGACGGCGGCGAAGTCGTCGGGCACGTCCCAGGTGGCGACCTGGTCGGGCTCGAACAGGCGGGTGCGGGCGACGAGGAGGGCGATGTCGTCGCTCGGGCGCGGCGGCACCAGCGCGTCGAACACCGCCCCGCAGGTCTCCTCGGCGGAGCGGTCGGCCCGGGGGCCGGTCAGTGCGGCGCGCAGGGCGGCGAGCCCGTGGTCCAGGTCGCGGTCCCGGGCCTCGACCAGCCCGTCGGTGTAGAGGACCAGTGTGGTGCCGGGGGCCAGCTGGAGTTCGGTGGTCTCGAAGGGCAGGCCGCCCACGCCGAGGGGTGGGCCGGCCGGCAGGTCGACGAGTTCCACGGTGCCGTCGGTGTGCACCAGTGCGGGCGGCGGGTGGCCGGCCCGTGCCATGGTGCAGTGTCCGGAGACCGGGTCGTAGATCGCGTACAGGCAGGTGGCGCCCGTGACAGCCGCTCCCTCGCCCCCGCTGTCGCCCCCGGTGTCGCCCTCTCCGGCGGCCTCGTCCTGGTCGAGGCGGGCGACCAGGTCGTCGAGGCGGGCGATCAGTTCGTCCGGGGGCAGGTCGAGGGCGGAGAAGTTGAGCACGGCGGTGCGCAGCCGGCCCATGGTGGCGGCGGCGTGCAGGCCGTGGCCGACGACGTCGCCGACGACGAGCGCCACCCGGAAGCCGGCCAGCGGGATGACGTCGAACCAGTCCCCGCCGACTCCCTGCCGCGCCGGCAGGTACCGGTAGGCGACGTCCAGGGCGCTCTGCTGGGGCAGGCCGCGGGGCAGCAGGCTGCGCTGGAGCGTCTCGGCCATCCGGTGCTCGCGGGTGTAGCGGCGGGCGTTGTCGACGGTGACCGCCGTGCGGGCGACCAGTTCCTCGGCGAAGGAGACGTCCTCCTGCCCGAACGGCTCGGACTCCCCGGCCCGCCAGAAGTTGACCATGCCCAGGATCAGGCCGCGTGCCCGCAGCGGCGCGGAGATCAGCGAGTGGATCCCGTACGCGAGCATCCGGTCGGCGGCCTCCGGGTCGCGCGCCCGCCAGTCGGGATCCTGGCTCAGGTCGACGGCGAGCGTGGCGTGCCCGCTCTCCAGGGCGGCCCCCTCCGGCGTGCCGGGGGGAAGGCTGATCTGCGCGCCCACGGGGTAGAGCGGCTGGTCGTCCCGGATGCCGCTGACGGCCGTGCGGCGGATCGGCGGGCCTGACGCGGTGCCGGCGCCGGGGAGCGGCTCGTCACCGCGCAGCACCGGGTCGGCCAGCTCGACCGTGGTGAAGTCCGCGAACCGGGGAACCGCCACGTCGGCCAGCTCCTGCGCGGTCCGCACGATGTCCAGGGTGGTGCCGACCCACAGCCCGGCGTCGTAGAGCAGTTGCAGCCGGGTCCGGTCCGCCTCGGCCTGCCCGGCCAGCGACTGCAGCTCGGTGGTGTCCCGGATGGTCGCGACGGTGCCGGGCCCCGCGCCGAACGGCGCGGTCGGACGGCTGTTGACGGCGAGCAGCCGGTCCCTGGCCCGGTGCACCTCGTCGGTGGCGGTCCGCCCGGACGCCAGCAGCTCGGCCAGGCCGGGGTTCAGCCCGAGCTCGGTGACCGGTCGCCCCTCCACCTCGGGCGGCAGTTCCAGCAACCGCCGGGCCTCGTCGTTCGCCAGCAGCACCCGGGCGTCCGCGTCGACGATCAGCACACCCTCGCGGACCGCGTGCAGCACCGCGTCGTGGTGCTCGTACATCCGGGTCATCTCGGACGGGCCCAGGCCGTGCGTCTGGCGCCGCAACCGCCGCCGGGCCAGCACCGCCCCGGCGGTGCCCGCGGCGAGCGCGGCGGCCGCCCCGCCGAGCAGGACCGGCAGCTGCCGGCTCACCGCGCTGCCCGTGTGCGCGACGGTGTAGCCCACCGACACCAGCCCGGCCACCGAACCGTCCGGCCGGTCGGCCGGCGCGGTGGTGTCCACCACCCGTCCGGCGGGGGTGGCGAAGCTGCTGGTGTACGGCCCCTGGAACGCCGCCCCGTACGCGCCCACGACATGGGTCCCGATCTCCCCGGGGTCGGGCGACGTGTAGGCGATCCCCTCGCGGCTGAAGATCACGACGTAGTCGAAGCCGCCGATCTTCCTGACGTCCTCGGCCAGCGGCTGCAGCACGGCCGACGGGTCGGCGCCGTCCAGGGCGGTCACCACCGTGGGGACCTGCGCCAGGGTGACCGCCGCGGCCCGCGTGCGCTGCGCGGCCGCACTCGTGCTGTTGCGCTGCGCCTGGAGGATGAGCGCCGTCAGCGCGGCGCCGATCAGCAGCACCACCACGATCAGCATCCACAGGAACACCTGCCCGGCGACGCTGCGCACCCTCAGCCAGGAGGGCAACCGACGCCATGGCGACCGGCTCTTCGCCGCTTCGCCCGTGGCCTCACCGCCGAGGGCCTGGCTGGTCTCTCGCCGCACTGGCTGGGCTCTCCCTGCGTCCGGGCCGTCCCGTACAACCGAGTCTTTCCTCACACGCTGCCACCTGGCCCGTGGAGGTGCACGTCCGAAGGCGCGCCGGTTCGGTCCCGGGCGTGCGCCCCACGCGCCGCGGTCGGACGGCGGCGGACCCGGTGTACGGCGGCGGACTCGGTGTACGGCGGCGGCTTCGACGTACGGCCTGGTGGGCGGCCAGGTCCTCGCGGCCGCAGGTCCGGTCGCCGGTCCGGCCGGGCCGCGGGCGGGACGTCAGCCGGTGCGGGCGGCCAGCAGGCTGTCGAGGGTTTCCTCGAAGCTGCGGATCAGTGCGGCGAGGCCGGTCTCGAAGGCCCGCTCGCGGAAGTCGTCCGGGGCGTCGAGCAGGGGTTCGAGCCCCGACGGGAGGGTCTCGGCCGTCCAGCCCGCATCCGCCGGGCGGCCGAGGTGGAGGGCCGAGCCGATCAGGAGGTACTCGAGGGACTGGACGACCGGGAGTACGCGGTCCTCCGGCCAGCCGGCCGCCCGCAGGACGGCGAACGCGCACGCGTACCCCCGCAGGGCGGCGGCGGACCGGGTCGGCCGGGAGGCCAGGAGCGGGACCGTGTGCGGATGGCGGGCGAGGGCGGCGCGGTACGAGCGGGCCCAGGCGTCCAGGGCGGCGGTCCACGGTCGGACGGCCGGGTCGAGATCCATCTCGGCGACGATGAGGTCGCTGATGCCGGCGACGATCTCGTCGCGGCTGGAGACGTAGTTGTAGAGCGACGGTCCCTTGACACCGAGCCGGGCCGCGATGCGGGTGGTCGAGAGCGCGTCGGCGCCCTCCTCGTCGACCAGGGCGAGGGCGGCCCGCATGATCCCGTCCCGGGTCAGCAGCGGCCGCGGCGGCCTGCCCATTGCTGTTCGTCCTCTCGCCGGCTGCTCGTTACCCCCGGGTATTGGCTCGCGCCGTTGACTAGTGTACGTTCTCGCCCAGGTAAAACTACTGGCTCTAGTTTTAGGGGGCGTCCGGTGGATGCGCGCCTGACACCCCTGCGGGCGCCGGGCCCGACCGGCGGGGCGCCCGCCCTCCGCGGTTACCGACCGGACGCCGCCCGGGCTCCTCCCACGGGGTCCGTGCCGGCCTTCGGTCTGGCATGCCCTTGACACTCTGGGGCTGGCCTGCGGGAGAAGGCCTGCCGTTCCCGCGGCGCCGCCGTCGGAGCCCCGCCGCCGGGCACGGCCCGTCGTCGCGACGCGTGCCGCCGATCGCCCCCACCGCCACACCGACCGACGACCCCCAGCGAAAGGCCACGTTCCCGATATGAGCATCAAGGCACGGCTCGTTGCCGCAGCGGCCCTGACGGCCGCGATCACCGCCGGTCTCGCCACCCCCGCGGTCGCGGCCCCGACGGCCCCGACGGCCCCGGCCGCTCCGGTGCAGGCCCCGGCCGCCGCCGCGAGCAGCGGCACGGTGACCGAGGCCCAGTGGCTGGCCGACGTGAGCGCCGCGATCGCGCCGGCCCGCGCGTACGTCGAGCAGCGCACGGCCGAGCCGGCGAACGAGAGGCCCGCGATCGTGTTCGACATCGACAACACGACGCTCGCGACGCACTTCCACCCGTTCACGATGTCGGGCATCGCGCCGGTGGTGGAGCTGGCGCAGTACGCCCACGCGCGGGGCGTCGCGATCATCTTCGTCACCGCGAGGGTGGACTTCATCGACGCGATCACCCGGCACAGCCTGACCGGGGCCGGCTACACCGTGGACGAGCTGCACGGGCGTGACCTGTGCGATCTGTTCAAGTCGGTCCAGCGGTACAAGACGGACGAGCGGATCGAGGTCGAGAACGAGGGCTACACGATCATCGCCAGTGTCGGCAACAACTGGACCGACCTGGCCGGCGGCCACGCCGAGCGGACCTTCAAGCTGCCGGACTACGACGGTCTGCTCTCCTGACCCACCCCACCGGGGCGGCCCGGCCGAGCCGGCACGGGCGGCACAGGTGGCCCGGGCACAGCAGGCACGGACAGGCCGACACAGACAAGTGAACCCCCGGACCGGGGTCCGGGGGTTCCATCGGTGGGCCTAACAGGACTTGAACCTGTGGCCTCTTCCTTATCAGGGAAGCGCTCTAACCGTCTGAGCTATAGGCCCGCGTCGATGTTGCCCGCCAACATTACCACCGCCGGCGCCGCGCCCGCGCCGACCGGCGGCCGGACCCCCGCGTACCCGGCCGGGAGCCCCGGTCGGGTACGCCGGGGCGTCCCCGCGGCCCGGCCTCACCTGCCCGGGTCGGGCAGCCAGTTGCCGTGGAATCCGTACGGGACGCGCTGCGGCAGATGGACGGTCGCCACCGGCGGGGCGCTCAGGTCCGAGGCGTCGATGATCACCAGGTCGCTGGTGGCGGTCGCGGCGTTGAAGACGTACGCCATCAGCCAGCCGTGGCCGCCCGGCCGGTCGTCGGACGGGGCGAAGGCCGCCTCGCTCGGGATGCGGCCAGGGCCGAAGGTGTGGCGGGCGACGGCTCCGGTGCGCAGGTCGTACCGGAGCAGGCCACCGGGCAGGTCCGCGTGGCGCGGGTGCGACGGGGCGATGACGGTGTGCGCGAAGCGCGCGTCCAGGGTCGCGAGCCGGTCGTCGATCCGGGGGAACTCCGTGATCTGGTCGTCGAGTTGTTCCTCGTGCACCGTGCCGGAGGCCAGGTCGACGGTCCACCGCCACAGCGTGGCGGACGGGTAGGCCTCGGAGCTGTCGGTGCGCCACAGCTCCGGGTAGCGGACGACGGTCAGGACGATCCGCCCCTCCGTCTCGCCCGGTCCGGGCTCGACGTCGTGGGCGTTGGAGACGTGGAACACGTAGCACGGATCGATCGTGAACCAGCGGATCGTGCCGTGCGGGTCGTCCCGGCGGAGCACGCCGAGCCGGGCGCCGTAGGCCTCGTCCCACTTGTAGGGCACCGCGTCGCCGGCGGCGATCCGGTCCAGGTCGAAGGCGACGGGCAGGTCCATGAACACGACGTGCCGGGAGGTGAGGCCGAAGTCGTGCATCATGGTCGGCCCCACGTCCTCGATGCCCCGGCTGACGACGAGGTTCCCGGCCGCGTCGGCCCGGTGGTAGGTGAGGTGGGGGGAGGAGAGCACCTCCGTCCCGAAGAAGTGCAGTTCACCGGTGGTCGGGCAGGTCTTGGGGTGCGCGGTCATCGCGGTGGTCAGCTTGCCGTCGAAGTCGTGCACGCCGACCGTGTTGAGGTCCGGGGTGAGCTGGTAGGGGAGCGCGGCCTCGGCCAGGGCCAGCAGCCGCCCGGCGTGCCGGACGACGTGGGTGTTGGCCACTCCGGCCGTCAGGTCGCGGCGGCCGGAGCTGTCGTAGAGCGGGGCGTCGTCGGTGAGCACGGAGGTGCGGACCCAGCGGTTGCGGAAGGCGGTGGCCCGACCGCCCTCCAGCCGGACGCCGTGCACCATGCCGTCGCCGAGGTACCAGTGGGCGGACTCCGCCTCGCACGGATTGGGCCCGTTGCGCAGGTACCAGCCGGTGAGTTCGGGCGGGATGGCACCGGTGACCGGCAGGTCGTGCCGGGTGAGCTCACGGGTGACCGGCGCGTAGTTGCCGGCGAGATGGGGCAACGAGGTGGTGGTCATCGGGGCGGCTGCCGGCTCAGCCGCGCCTGGTGGCGAAGAAGAAGAAGTTCCGGGGCATGCCCATGACCTCGCGCGGGATGGCCGGTCCCGGCCAGCGACCGAAGGAGGCTCCCGGGTGGCCGAGGACGAGGACCTCGGTCGGCTCCCAGCCGCCGGTGCTCAGGTACTCCTCCGGGTCGTCGGTGCCGAACAGCCAGGGGCTGCCGTCCTCCTCCAGGAGGACCAGGTTCCGCTTGGCCGCCTCGGCCTCGCTGACCAGGGTCTGGTAGCTGACCAGGTCGCCGGAGAGCACGTCGCCGGGGACGGCCACCTCGGCGATCCGGGCGAGCAGTGCCCGGGCGCCGTCCTCGGGCAGGTAGTAGAACAGGCCCTCGGCGATCCAGAGGGTCGGGGTGCCCGGGTCCCAGCCGGCCGCCTCCAGCGCCTTCGGCCAGTCCTCGCGCAGGTCGATGCCGACGGTGTGGCGCTCCACGGCGTGCCGGGCACCGAGCTCGGCCAGCCGCTGCTCCTTCCACGCGACCAGATCGGCGTGGTCGACCTCGTACAGCGTGGTCCCGGGAGCCCACGTCAGCCGGATCGATCGGGTGTCCAGCCCGGCCGCGAGGAAGACGACCTGACGGAACGACGGGTGACGGGCGATCACCTCGTCCAGGTAGCGGGTGCGCTCCGCGATGCAGGCCCGGACACCGACGTTGTCGTACCGGTCGCGCAGGGCGAAGCCCCTCTCGCCGGCGAGTCCGGCGGCGAGGTCGTCCACGAACAGGGCGTCCTCGAGCAGGGACTCGTCGGCCCGCACGGCGGCGGTCCACAGTGCGGTGTCGGAAACGGCTTCCATAACGGGCATGCTCCTTCGGCGGGGCAATGACAGATGTGCGCAGGTCAGGCCACGGGGCGATCCCCGGTCCGCGCCTTCAGTATTTGCCGAGCCGAGCGCGCGAGGTAACCCCTAACGGCCCCTATGTGCCATCCCCAGCCGATCGCGCCCGGGGCCCGGTCCGGCACCCGGCCGGACCGGGCGGGCGCGGTAGTCTGCCGGGCGTGGTGAGCGCAGAGTTGAACGGATCCGACCTCTGGCAGTGGCCCCTCGACCGGCCGCGCGACGAACCGCGGCAGTCGTGGACGGCCCGCCTGCGCGGCTGGATCGTGGTGATCGCCCTCGGAGTCCTGCTCGTCCAGCCCGCGACCCGGATGGGCCCGGACGCCTCCGGGCCGCGGATGGCGCTGCTGATCGCCGATCTCGCCGCCTACCTGGTCAGCTTCGTGCTGGTCTCGCGGATCGGGCCGCGCAGCTCTCGACCGGCCCGGGTCCTGATGATCGTCTGGCTGCTGCTGCTCGGCCTGGCGCTGCCGTTCCTGACCGGCGAGGGCGACTCCCTGGTCTACCTGGCCTTCGCGATCGTGGCCGCCGTGATGCTGCTGCCCGTCCAGGTGAGCCGGCTGGTCGGCCTGGGCAGTGCGCTGGCCCAGGTGGTGCTGACCCGGGTGCTGGACGGCGAGGTGCACTGGACGGGCACGACGCTGCTGGTGCTGCTCACCCTGTCGGTGTCGCTGATCTTCCTGCTGACCCGGGCGGTGGCTCAGCTCAAGGCCGCCCGGGAGGCGCTGGTGCATCAGGTGGTGGCGGACGAGCGGGCCCGGGTCGCCCGTGACCTGCACGACGTGCTCGGGCACTCGGTCGCGGTGATCACGGTCAAGAGCGGGCTGGCCCGGCGGATGCTGGAGACGGGTGCCGAGCCCGCCGCCGTGGCGGCGGAGGTCCGCGACATCGAGGAGCTCTCCCGGACGGCGCTCGGCGACATCCGCAGCACCGTGCTGGACACGCGCTCCTCCTCGCTGGACGACGAGCTGGCCAGTGCCCGGATGGCACTGCGCGCGGCCGGGATCGCGGAAACCCTGCCGGACAGCGGCGACGAGGTCCGGGCCGACCTGCGGGACGTCTTCGGCTACGTGCTGCGCGAGGGCGTCACCAACGTGATCAAGCACAGCGGCGCGCGCAGCTGCACGGTGCGCATCGGGCCGAACTGGCTGGAGATCCAGGACGACGGCCGGGGCGGACGGTTCGCGGTGGCCGGCAGCGGGTACGGGCTGCTGAGCCTCGGGGAACGGCTGCGGGCGGTGGGCGCGACGCTGGAGAGCAGCCGGGCGCGCGGCGGTTTCCGGCTCCGGGCCGAGGCGCCGGCCGAACCGGTGATCCCCCGGGCCGCCGCCGGGCACTGAGCCCGGGCGGCGCGGACCCGCGGTCCGGTACCCGTGACAAATGTCGTGGCGCGTACCGGCCGGGCCGGTGACGCTGGTCCGACCTGCGATTCGACGACCTCGGGAGACAGAGCGATGACCTCGTACACGATGACCATCGACGGGCGGAGTGCACCCGCCGCGGCTTCCTTCGGGGTGATCAACCCGGCCACCGGCGAGGTGTTCGCCCGGGCACCCGACTGTTCGGTGGAGCAGCTGAACGCCGCGTTCGTCGCCGCCGAGCGGGCCCAGCGCGGCTGGGGCAAGGACGAGGAGGCGCGCCGCAAGGCGCTGCACGCGGCCGGCGACCTGCTGTTCGCCAAGGCCCAGGAACTCGCCCAGGTGCTGACGGCGGAACAGGGCAAGCCGATCCAGGACGCGCTGTTCGAGATAGCCGGCGCCGGCATCTGGTTCAAGCACTTCGCCGACCTGCCGGTCCCGCGCGAGCTGATCCGCGACGACGACGCGGCCCGGGTCGAGGTGATCCGCCGCCCGATGGGCGTGGTCGCCGCCATCACACCGTGGAACTTTCCCCTGGTGCTGGCCACCTGGAAGCTGGCGCCGGCACTGCTGGGCGGCAACACGGTGGTCCTCAAGCCGTCCCCGTACACCCCGCTCACCACGCTGGCCGTCGGCGAGCTGCTGAGCGAGGTCCTCCCGCCCGGGGTGCTGAACGTGGTCAGCGGGCTCGACCCGCTGGGCGCCGCGATGACGGCGCACTCCGTCCCGCGCAAGATCAGTTTCACCGGGAGCATCGCCACCGGCAAGAAGGTCGCGGCCGCCGCGGCCGCCGACCTCAAGCGGATCACCCTGGAACTGGGCGGCAACGACCCGGCGATCGTGCTGGACGACGCCGACCCGGCCGTGGTCGCGCCGAAGCTGTTCAGCCGGGCGTTCCAGAACAACGGCCAGGTCTGCTCGGCGATCAAGCGCGTCTACGTCCCCGATCACCTGCACGACGATCTGGTCGAGGCGCTGGCCGCGACGGCGCGGGCGGCCAAGGTGGGCGACGGCACCCTGGACGGCGTCCAGCTCGGACCGATCAACAACCGGCCGCAGCTGGAGCGGGTCGGCGAGTTGGTCGCGGACGCCCTGGCCCGCGGCGGCCGGGCCGCCGCGGGCGGTGGCCCGATCGACGGGCCGGGCTACTTCTACCGCCCCACCGTGCTGACCGACGTCGAGGACGGCTTCCGGATCGTGGACGAGGAGCAGTTCGGCCCGGTGCTCCCCGTCGTCCGGTACCGGTCGGTGGACGAGGCCGTCGAGCGGGCCAACGGCACCCACTTCGGCCTGTGCGGCTCGGTCTGGGGCGCCGACGCCGACCGGGCGACCGAGGTCGCCGGCCGGCTGGAGTGCGGCACCGCGTGGATCAACACCCACCTGGACCTGCACCCGGGTCAGCCGTTCGGCGGGTTCAAGTGGAGCGGGGTGGGTGTCGAGAACGGCCCGTGGGGGTTGGAGAGCTTCACCGAGGTGCAGGTCGTGCATCGGGCGAAGGTCTGATGGTGTGGCGCCTCGGGCCTGGGGGGTGGGGTCCGGGGCGT
>NZ_JBFAJO010000072.1:0-43514 GCF_040655255.1 Kitasatospora sp. NPDC050463 | reverse complement strand
TCGGCGCACCCTTCCCCAACACCGGCATGTACGTCCTCACCGACGACCTCACCCCCGCCCCCGTCGGCGTCCCCGGCGAGGTCTACATCGACGGCACCGGCCTCACCCGCGGCTACCACAACCGCCCCGACCTCACCGCCGAGAAGTACCTCCCCAACCCCCACGGCCCCGCCGGCTCCCGCCTCTACGCCACCGGCGACCTCGCCCGCCGCCTGCCCGACGGCACCCTCGAAACCCTCGGCCGCATCGACAACCAGGTCAAGATCCGCGGCTACCGCATCGAACTCGGCGAAATCGAAGCCCGCCTGCGCGAACACCCCCACATCACCGACACCGTCGTCACCGTCCGCGAACCCAGCCCCGGCAACAAGCGCCTCACCGCCTACCTCGTCACCACCACCACCCTGGACACCGCCGCCCTGCGCACCCACCTCGGCACCGTCCTGCCCGACTACATGGTCCCCGCCGCCTACCTCACCATCGACGCCATCCCCCTCACCGCCAACGGCAAGGTCGACACCCGCGCCCTCCCCGCACCCGACCTCGACGCCTTCACCACGAGCGACTACACCGCCCCCCGCACCCCCCTCGAAGAACGCCTCGCCGCCATCTGGGCCGACGTCCTCGACCTGCCACAGATCGGTATCGAGGACAGCTTCTTCGACCTCGGCGGCGACTCCATCCGCGCCGTCCAGGTCCTGGCGAAGTGCCGGGAGGCGGGCGTGCCGCTGGCGCTGTGGATGATGCTCCAGGCCAAGAGCCTCGCCGAGGTGGCGGGCATGATCGACGCCGAGTCGGCCGCCCCGGCCGGCGGGGCGGGGATCCCCTTGACGCCCAGCCAGCACCGTCTGCTGGGCTCGGCCGACGGGGGCGCCCGGACGGTCCGGCTGGCCCTCGGGCGGCTGCCCGACGACGCGCTGCTCGCCGCCGCGCTCGGCGCGGTCGTGGAGCGCCACGAGGCCCTCCGGCTGCGGCTCTCCGCCGACGGCCGGACGGCCGAGCCGGTCCCGGCGCCCGCCGGGACGGCCCTGCTCTCGGTGCTGGACCTCGGCGCCGTGGCGCCCGTCGACCGCGCCGGGGAGATCGAGAGTGCGGTGGCACGGGACCGGGCCGCGCTGGCTCCGTCCGAGGGCGCGATGCTCCGGGCCACGCTGGTCCGCTTCGACGACGAGAAGCGCCACGAACTCTGGCTGACGATCCATCAACTTGCGGCGGACGCCGCCTCCTGGTCGATCGTGCTCGCCGATCTGAACGCCGCCTACGAGCGGTCGGCGGCGGGCGCCCCGGCGCTACCGGCTCCGGTGGAGGTGCCGTGGCGGGCCTGGGCGCAGGAGTTGGGCGAGCAGGCGCTGTCCGAGCGGGTGGCGGACCAGGCGGAGCACTGGCTCAACCGGGTCGCGGCCGTGCCGCTGCCGGTGGACCGGTTCGGCCAGGCGCCGTGCCGGGCCACCGAGGAGACCGTCACGGTCGTCCTGCCCGCCGAGCGGACCGCGGTGCTGCTGGCCGATCCGCGCCCCGAGCAGGCACTGCTGACCGCTCTCGGCCACACCCTGGCGCAGTGGGCCGGCGGCGACCGGATCGCACTCGACGTCCTCACCGATCCGCGTCACCGGCAGCCGCTGGCAGCCGAGTTGGCGGACACCGTCGGGCCGTTGGCCGACCTCCATCCGGTGGTGCTGCGGATCCCCAAGGGGCGCGAGCTGTCCGCCGTCCACACGGCGGTCGCGCGCCAGCTGCGATCGGTGCCGGCGCCCGCGCACGGCTACGGCCTGCTCCGCTACCTGGCGCCGGACGCCGACCTGGCGGAGGAGCTGGCGGAGCTGCCCGCCGGTGAGGTCCGGTTCAGCTTCACCCCGGAGCCTCCGGCCGTCGTCGCCGATCCCGCCGCCTCGAAGCCGTCCACTGCTTCGAAGCCGTCCGCCGCTGCGGAGCTGGACGGCGAACCGCCGCTCGTGTTCGTCCCGGGCCGGATCGAGCTGCGGGCGGCCCCGGACGTGCCGTCGACCCACCTGCTCGACGTCGCGGCCGAGGTCTACGACGGCCGGCTGTACCTGCACTGGACGTACAACACCGCCGTCCACGAGCCGGCTACCGTCCAGCGCCTCGCCGACGAGCAACTGCGCGGCGTGGACGAGCTGGTGGGCCAGGCCGGCGACCGGCCGGCAGCCTCCTCGCGGGGCCGGTCCGCGGGGGCCCCGGCGGCTGTCGCCGGGGTGGCCGAGGTGATGGCGCGGCACGGCATCCCGGGCGCCTCGCTGGCGCTGATCCGCAACGGCGAGCTGGCGGCGATCGAGCACTTCGGGGTGCTCGGTGTGGAGGAGCCCGCCCCGGTGACGGCCGAGACGCTGTTCCCGGCCGGTTCGATCTCCAAGCACGTGACCACGTTCGCCCTGCTCCGCCTCGTCGAGGCGGGCGTGATCGAGCTGGACCGGGACGTCAACGAGTACCTCACCTCCTGGCGGGTCCCCTCCCTGCCCGGGGTGTCGACTCCGGTGACGCCCCGGCTGCTGATCGCCAACCTGTCCGGCATCGCCCCGCACCCGGCCATCGACGGGAACTACCACCGGCACGACCCGGTGCCCACGGTGCTCGACGTCTTGAACGGGCGCCCGCCGGCGATCACCCCGCCGGCCCGGTTGCTGGATGAGCCCGGTGCCACCTTCCGGCAGATCCCCCTGAACTACTCGGTGCTCCAGCAGGCCATGGCGGATGCCACCGGCGAGGAGTTCCCGGCCCTGGTGCACCGGTTGGTGCTGGCGCCGCTGGGGATGACCAGCAGCGGCTTCGGGGTGGCCTTCCCGGACGAGCTGGGCCGGCCGTACGCCCGCGGCCACCACGCCGACGGCACTCCGGTCTCCGGGGGGTACGTGCTCAACCCCGAGCTGGCTGCCGGCGGTCTGTGGACCACCGCGACCGATCTGGCCAGGCTGGCGGTCGAGGTGCGGCGCTGCCACCTGGGGCACCCCGGCGGCCTGGTGGGCGCCGAGCTGGTCGGGCGGATGCTCGCGCCGCAGTCCGGCCGCTCCTACGGCTGGAGCACCATCGTGGACGACACCGGCGGCGATCTGGAGTTCGGGCACGGGGGTCAGGCCGTCGGCTTCCAGGCGATGACCGGTCTGCGGGTGCACTCCGGCACCGGCGTGGTGCTGCTGTCCAACGCGGTCACCGGGCGGGAGCTGGTCAAGCACCTGCTGGCCACGGTGTGGACCGGCCAGAACCGGCTGGCCCACCTCTGGCAGCAGGCGATCAACGAGGCCACCGAGGCCGAGTCGCGGCTGAGCTGAGCCGCTCCGGGGCGGGTGGTTCCGCTCCGGCCGCCGGCCCCCGGTCCCGCCCGCCGCACGGCGGGCGGGACCGGGGGCCGGCCCGCTTGGGCCGAAGCCCCACCCGAAGCCCCGCCCCCCGCCCGAAGCCCCACCCGAAGCACCCCGAAGCCACCCGAAGCCTCCACAAGCACCCCGAGGCCCCGCCGGCAGCCCGGTCCGGAAGCCGATTTCCGAAGTCCCGGGCCGCCCCCGGGCCACCCCCTGGGCATGACCACATCGTGCCAGTGCAGCGTCCTGACGTCGCCGGAGCGCTGACTGGGCCCTTCCACCGGCCCAGAATCCAGAGGCGACCGCTGTGGTCGGCGCCGGCGCGCCAGACCGCGGGGTCCGCGCGGACGCATCCGTCCGCACGCATTCGGCACAGCACAGGGGGAATCATGGAACTGCGCGTCCTGGGCCCGGTCGAGGTCCTAGACGACCGGGGCATCCACATCGAGCTACCGGGAGTGAAGGCGCAGACGGTGCTCGCCAGCCTGCTGCTGGCGAACGGCCAGACCGTCTCCGACACGCACCTGAGCGACATGCTGTGGGCCTGGGACCCGCCGACCACGATGACCGCGCAGATCTACACCTACGTCTCCCGGCTGCGTAAGCGGCTGGGCCCGCACATCGAGCTGATCCGCCGTCCGCGCGGCTACCAGCTGATCTCGCACGGCGCCGAGTTGGACCTGACGACCTTCGAGCGGCTGGCCCGCCGCGGTCGCGACGCGCTGACCCGGGGGAACCTGACGCAGGCCGCCGAGGACCTGCGGGCGGGCGTCTCCCGGTACCGCGGCACGGTGCTCGGCAACGTGACGGAGTTCCTGGCGGACGCCGAGCGGCCCCGGCTGGAGGAGCTGCGGCTGGCCGCCCAGGAGGACCTGGTCGAGGTGGAGCTCGCGCTCGGCCGCCACCAGCGCCTGGTGCCGGAGCTGACCGCGCTGACCACCGAGCACCCGACCCGGGAGCGGCTGCGAGCCCATCTGATGACCGCGCTGTACCGGTGCGACCGGCAGTCGGACGCGCTCTCGGTCTTCCACGCCGGGCGCCGCATCCTGGCCGAGGAACTGGGGATCGATCCGGGGGCCACCCTGACCGGCGTCCACCAGGCGGTGCTGGAGGGCACCCTGGGGCTACCGGACGCCGGCCCGACACCGGCCGGTCCGGTGCGGCTCGGCTCGACCGCCGCCCGTCCGGTACCGGCCATGCTGCCGCCGGACGTCGCGGACTTCACCGGCCGCCGGGCCGAACTGGCGCAGCTGGAGCGCCTGGTGGACTCGGACGGGGTGGGCGCCGGCCCCCGGCGCGCGCTGATCACCGGCATGGCCGGGGTGGGCAAGTCGGCGCTCGCCGTCCACCGGGCGCACGGCCTGCGGGACCGCTTCCCGGACGGCCAGCTCTACGCCGACCTGACCGACCATGACGGCTCCAGCCGCTCCCCGGAGACCGTCCTGACGTCCTTCCTGCACGCCCTCGGCGTCGAGTTCGCGACCCCGAAGCAGGACCTGCTGGAGCTGATCCGGCTGTACCGCACGCACTGTGCCGGAGCGCGCCTGCTGGTGGTGCTGGACAACGCGGTGAGCAACGCGCAGATCGCCCCGCTGCTGCCGAACGGTCCCGAGTCGGCGGTGATCGTCACCAGCCGCCGGCACCTGCTGGCCGCCTCCGGCCGGGACACCCTGGCACTGCCGGTCTTCGACGACCTGGAGTCGATGGAGCTGCTGGCCGCGCTGGTCGGACCGGAGCGGGTCGCCGCGGACGTGCCGTCGGCACGAGCGATCGTGGACAGCTGCGCCGGTCTGCCGCTGGCGGTGCGGATCGCCGGGGTGCGGCTGGCGGCCCGGCCGCACTGGCCGCTGGCCCGGCTGGCCGGGCGGCTGGCCGACCAGAGCACGCGGCTGGACGAGCTGAGTTTCGGAGAGCTGCGGGTGCGCGAGACCATCCGGCGCTCGCTGCGCGAGGTCAGTCTGCGGGGGCGGCAGGTACTGAGCGGGCTGGCGAACTTCGGGACGGGCGTCTTCCCCGCCGAGGCGGCCGCCTGGGCGCTGGGGCTGCCGCAGGCGACGGCGGAGCAGCTGCTGGAGGAGCTGGTGGACATCCGGCTGCTGGAGACGGCCGGCGCCGGCGGCTCCGATCGGGGCGGCTACCGGCTGCACGAGCTGGTGGTGCTGCTGGTGTCCGCCCCGGGCGCGGGAGGCGTGCCCAGCCAGCGCGGGGCCTTGCGGACCCGGGTCCCGCAGCTGCTGGCCGGCTGACGACGGCAGCACCGCACCCCCGCGGGCCCCAGCACCGCAGGCCTCGACAGCGAGGCCCCAACACCGCAGGCCCCAACCCCGAGGCCCCGGCACCGCGGGCCCGGTAGAGCCGCCCCGACGGATCCCGTCGGGGCGGCTCCGCTGTTTCGGACGGACCCGCCCTACGCCGCCGCCTCCCGGCTGGCCGCCCGGACGGCCGGGCTGAGCGTGACGCCGGCGGTCAGCAGCAACAGGACGGCGGCCATGGTGACGGCGGTCCAGGTGGTCCCGGCGCGGGCGAGCAGATAGCCGCCGGCCAGCGAACCCAGCGCGTTGGCGCCGGAGGTCAGGAAGGCGGAGGTGGCCGTCACCCGGCCCTGCAGCTCGTTCGGGGTGTTCCTGGCCATGTAGACCCCGCCGCAGACGTTGAACAGCCCCGCGACGAACATGATCCCGGCGGCGACCGCGCCGATCGCCACCGGCTGGTGCAGCAGGGCGACCAGCGGCATCAGCGCCAGCCAGACCAGGTGGCCCAGCACGGCGGTGGCGTACAGGCCGACCCGCTTCGACCACCAGCCGGCCGCCAAGGCCCCCAGCAGGCCGCCGATTCCGGCCACTCCGGAGACCAGGCCCAGCACCGCGGGGCTGCCGCCGTGCTCCTTGATCACCACCATGACGGTGATGCTCAGCATCTGGAAGAGCAGGTTGCTCCCGGCGAACACCGCGGTCATGATCCGCAGGAACTTCTGGCGCCAGAGCCAGACGACGCCGTCCTTGATCTCGTGGTGCAGCCGCTGGGGCGGACCGGACCGGGCCGCCCGCAGGTCGCGGCGGATGAAGACCAGGCAGATCAGTGCGACCAGGTCGGCCACGGCGGTGACGGCGAACGGCAGCCAGCGGACCACGGTGAAGAGCAGCCCGCTGAGCGGCTGGCCGAGCAGTCCGATGGCCGCGCCGCGGGCCTGGTTCTGTGCGAGCGCGGCCGGCAACTGCTCGGTGGGGACGACGTTGCGGACGGTCACCTGCTCGGCGGTCGCGTAGAAGATCCCGAGCGTGCCCTCCACGAAGGCGGCGGCCATGATGAGCGGCACCCAGACCCAGTGCTGGTAGGCGGCCAGCGCGACGGTGGCGAAGGCCAGCATCCGGACGGCGTCGCAGACCAGCATGACCTTGCGCCGGTCCCAGCGGTCGACCAGTGCCCCGGCGGGCAGTTGGACCAGCAGGTTGGGCAGTGCCGCCGCGAACGCGACGTAGCCGCAGGCGGTGGCGGAGCCGGTCTGCCAGAGCACCAGCATCGGGTAGGCGACCATCGAGACGGTGGAGCCGAACTTCGACAGTCCGGCGCCGACCCAGAGCCGCAGGAAGTCCGCGTTCCGCCGCAGCGGTACGGCGGGTGACGCACCGTCGGCGCCGGACGCCGTCCCGTCGCCCGCGGCCTTGGCCACGCCGCCGCGCGCCTCCTCGCCCTGCGCCCGCGGTTCCCCCGTCTCGGCCGTCGGCCCGGTCCGGTCGGAGCGCCCGCGTGCGTCGGTTGCTGTCGGTATGGTCATGAGGGGCCCTCTCGCAGCCGTCGGACCGTTTCCGGCATTGGCTCGCCAGCCTTGGGTCGTCCTCTATCGATTCCCTATACCGCTGGCCGGGTGCCGTCGCGCAGACCCCGCCGGAGCGAATATCGCTGGAATATAGGGGTCTTCGGGAGCGTCCTACTGCCACGAATTCCGCGTGGTCGCATGTCGATCTGGAAGGGGGTCGCGGCATTGGACGCTCGTCCCGCCTGGAAGCCGTTCGAGATCAGCCCGGAATCACTGTCCGTGTCCGAAGACTCTGGCCTGGACGGGCTGCTCGAATGGCTCGATTCCACGCCTGGTCTCGAGTCGTTGCTGGACCGGGAGAAGGCCCTCGTGTTCCGGGGCTTCGGGGCCACCGAGGAGCGGCTCGCACCGGTCATGGACCGGCTGCTGCCGAACCGCCTCGCCTACGTGCACGGCAACTCGCCGCGCACCAAGGTCGGTGACAACGTCTACACCTCGACGGAGTACCCGGCCGAGTTCACCATCTCGATGCACAACGAGCTCTCGTACGCGCACCAGTGGCCCGCGCGGCTGCTGTTCTGCTGCGTCACGGCCGCCGAGACCGGGGGCGCCACCCCCGTGGTCGACGCGGCGCTCTGGCTGGAGCTGCTGGACGACGAGGTGCGCGAGCGGTTCGCCGACGGTGTCCGGTACACCCAGAACCTGCACGGCGGCCTCGGCCTCGGCAAGAGCTGGCAGGACACCTTCGAGACGGCCGACCGGGACGAGGTGGACGCGTTCCTGGCCGCTTCGCACGCCGTCAGCGAGTGGCGGCGGGACGGCAGTCTGCGGATCGTCCAGAACCGGCCGGCGACCGTCCGCCACCCGAGGACCGGTGCCGAGGTCTGGTTCAACCAGTCCGACCAGTGGCACCCGGCCGCGCTCGGTGACGAGACCGCGGCCGCCCTGGCCAAGGTCATGCCCCAGGAGGAGCTGCCCCAGTCGGTGGCCTTCGCCGACGGGTCGCCGATCCCGGCCGAGCACGTCCTGCAGGTCCGTGACCGCGGGCTGGCGGCGGCCGTGGACGTGGACTGGCGCCAGGGCGACCTGCTGCTGATCGACAACCTGCTGGTCGGCCACGGCCGCCGTCCGTTCACGGGGGCGCGCCGGGTCCTCGTTGCCATGTCCGACTGACATCCGGTCGAGAGCCGGCGAAGAAGCCTGAAAGGGGCTGTCCGATGACCACCGTGTTGTCGCCGTCCATCCGCACCACCACCGCCATCACCCTGACCGACTCCGAGCGCGCCGAGGTGCACCGCCTGGCCCTGCGGCTCGTCGGGGTCGAGCGCGGCCTGGTCGACGAGCTCGCGTGGATGGATGCCGCGCGCAAGCTCTCCGCGCAGCTGCCGCTGCGCATCCGGGAGGAGGTCCGCGGCTACCGCCACGACCCGGGCCCGGACGGCCTGCTGATCCTGCGCAACCTGCCGAACGACGTCGACTCGCTGCCGGTGACCCCGACCGTGCCGGAATCGGTGGAGCGCGCGGCCACCGTCCCCGCCGCGATCTCGGCGCTGGTCAGCCTCAGCCTGGGCGAGGTCATCGCCTACCGGGAGGAGAAGTCCGGCGCCCTGGTGCAGAACGTCGTCCCGGTGCCGGGGCGCGAGGAGTCGCAGAGCAACGCCGGCTCCGGCACGCTGCTCGAACTGCACGTGGAGAACGCCTTCCACCCGCACCGACCGGACTACGTCGGGCTGTTCTGCCTGCGCAACGACCACAGCGGCACCGCCGGCACGCTGGTGTCGTCGATCCGCCGGGCGCTGATGATCATCCCGGACAACGTGGTCGAGGCCCTGATGCAGCCGCGCTTCGTCACGCAGCCGCCGCCGTCCTTCCACGCCGGCGCCGAGACCGAGTACCACCCGGTGCTGGAGGGCGCCGCGGGGGATCCGAACATCCGGGTCGACTTCAGTGCCACCACCGGTCTGGACGAGGACGCGACGGCGGCCCTGGAGATCCTGCGCGGCGCCCTGCTCGACGTCTCGGCGATGCTGGTGCTCCAGCCCGGCGAGCTGGCCTTCGTGGACAACCGCCTGGCGGTGCACGGGCGCACCTCCTTCGAGGCCCGCTACGACGGTCACGACCGCTGGCTGCACCGCACCTTCGTGCACCTCGACCACCGCCGCAGCCGCGGCCACCGGGCCGGCAACGGCCTGGTCCTGTACTAACCGCCGCGGCGGGAAGCGGTCGTGGTTCCCCCGGCCGCGGCCGCTTCCTGCCATCCCTCCCCTGGTAGCCATGCACATCGTCCTGGCCGAACTGGCCATCCCGGTCGACGGGGCCTCCGCCGAGGAGGTCCGCGACGGCCTGCTGCGCTCCGCCGGGCCCGGCCACGGGCTGCAGCACGTCTTCGTCGAGCCCCGGGACGGGACGGTCCACGCCGTGCTCTTCCTCTCCCGGGACCTGGTGCGGGAGGCCGAGGATGCGGCCCGGGAGCTCTGCCTGGCCTACTGCTCGGGCCTGCGGGGCGGGCGCCTGCTCCGGATCGGGGCGACGCTCGTCCCGCGGTTCGGCGAGGTCCTGCTGTCCGGAGAGCTGGACGAGACGGAAGGGTGACCACGGCAGCAACTTGCCATGGCAGCACCCTGGCCTACTGATTCCATGGTCAGGCCATGTGGGCCGTGTGAGAGTAGAGGTGTCGGCAGGGGGAACTCCTCGGAAAACAAGGAGAAACCGCCGAATGTGCCGGGCCTATTCAGGTCCGCTCACGACTGAACAGGCAAGGGCCCGCCATATCGCGGGCAGGTAATTGGGGGAATTCGAATGAACGCCATGGCCATCGTGCGCCGCTTCGCTCCGGCCACCGTCGTGCTGACCGTCGCCCTGCTGCTCGCGGGGAGCGTCTCGCTCGTCGACTCGGTGACCGGCGCCCAGGGCGGCACCGTCGCGGTCGCCATGAACAACGGCTGGGACTGACCCCCCGTCGGAATCCGACGGGTGGTCACTTCGCTGCGGGGGCAGCGGAGGCGAACACCGGGACGGCCCTCCGGAATCCTCTGTCCGAGGATTCCGGAGGGCCGTCGTGGTCGGTGCGTCCGGGGGCGCCCACCCTCGGTGTGATCAGCTGGCGTCGGCCGGGACGGTCCCCAGGCGGCCGGCCTGGAAGTCCTCCATGGCCTGCTGGAGTTCACGGTGGCTGTTCATCACGAACGGGCCGTAGTGGGCGACCGGCTCCCGGATCGGCAGTCCGCCGAGCAGGACGACCTCGAAGTTGGCGCTCCGGGAGTCCTGGGCGTCGTCCGCCCGGATGGTGAGGGAGTCGCCCTCGCCGAAGACGACGGACTGGCCCATGTGGAACGGGCGGCGCTCCTCGCCCGCCGAGCCGCTGCCGGCCAGGCCGTACGCCAGGCCGTTGAAGTCGGCCCGCCAGGGCAGGGTGACCTCGGCGCCGGGGTTCACCGACACGTGGATCATCGTGATGGGCGTGTGCGTGGCACCGGGTCCCTGGTGGCCCGCGATGTCACCGGCGATCAGCCGGAGGAGCGCGCCGCCGTCCTGCGAGGCGAGCAGCTTGACGCTGCCGCCGCGGATGTCCTGGTACTTCGGCGCGATCATCTTGTCCGCAGCGGGCAGGTTCACCCAGAGCTGCAGCCCGTGGAACAGGCCCCCGGACATGACCAGCGACTCCGGCGGGGTCTCGATGTGCAGCAGACCCGAGCCGGCCGTCATCCACTGGGTGTCACCGTCGGTGATGGTGCCACCGCCGCCGTGCGAGTCCTGGTGGATGAAGGTCCCGTCGATGATGTACGTGACCGTCTCGAAGCCGCGGTGCGGATGCCAGGGAGTGCCCTTGGGTTATGTCAGTTAGGGGAGTAGTACCATCAGTCTTCATGTCCGCACCAGCAGTGATCACCGGCATGGACGTCCACGCGGCCGTCTACGCGCGCCAGTCCGATGCGCGCGAGAACGCCAGTGAGGCGTCCACCACGACCCAGCGCGAACTGGGCACTGCGGAGGCCAAGTGCCGCAACGCCAAGTCGGTCGCCTACTACGAAGATCTCGGCATCTCCGCGTTCACCGGAGTCGAGCGGCCGAAGTTCGAGAAGCTGCTGCAGGACTGCCGGGCGGGCCGGATCAACCTGCTGGTCGTCTACTACGTCAGCCGCCTCTCGCGGCTCGACCCGCTGGACGCGATCCCGGTCGTCGTCGAGCTGCTGAACCTCGGTGTGACCATCGTCAGCGTCACCGAGGGTGAGTTCCGCAAGGGCAACCTGGTGGACCTGATCCACATGTTCATGCGGTTGGACCAGGCCCACAACGAGAGCAAGAACAAGAGCGTGGCCGTCCGGGGCGCCAAGGCCACGGCGCTCGGCCTGGGCGGGTACATCGGCGGCAAGGCGCCGTACGGCTTCGAGTTGAAGGCCGAGACCAGGCTCACGGCGGACGGCCGGCCGATCGTCATCCAGACCCTCGTGCACACGAGGAACGAACCGGAGGTTATCCGCGACATCTGGGCGACGATCAAGAAGCACAAGGACCAGGTGTACGACCCCAAACGGCGTCGCCACCCCGGTTCGCTGGGCGGGATCGTCAACAGCATGAACAACGAGGTCGTCGTGCCGACGCGCGGTGCGACCTACGGCAAGAAGACGAAGGACAGCGCCTGGGACACCAAGACCGTCAAGCGTATCCTCAGGGATCCACGGATAGCCGGGTTCGCCGCCGTACCCGTCTACAAGGTCGGCGAGAACGGCAAAGCCACGAGCACGGTGGAGAGTTACCGCATCCTCCGCGACCCCGAGACGATGCTTCCGCTCCAGATCTACGAGGCGATCATCCCACCCGTGGAGTGGCACGAGCTGCAGGAGTGGCTTGACGGACGAGGTCGCGGGAAGGGGCTCTCGCGGGGCGAGTCGCTGCTGTCCGCGATGGAGGTCCTGTACTGCGAGTGCGGATCCGTGAAGACCTCCCACGCCGACAGCGCCAAGGTGGTTAAGCGCTCGTACCGCTGCCGTCGGCGCAAGAGGCTGCCCGGCCAGCACGCCGGAGAGTGCACAGTCAGCCAGGCGGCACTGGACGACCACGTGGCACGCAGCATCTTCGAGCTGCTGAGGGAGGTCGAGCACGACCACGAGGCCTTGGCGGTTCTCGCTGAGGCGACGCGCAGGTTCGGTGTGGCCGCCGAGTCGCCGGAACGTTCGCGGGAACGCGCGACGCTCGTCGCGGAGCGCGCTGATGCGGTGAGGGCACTGGAGGAGCTCTACGACGACCGCAAGGCGGGCGGTTTCCGAGGAGACATCGGCCGGCGGAGGTTCGTCACGGAGGAGGCCGCGCTCCTGCACCTTCTGGAGGCGGCCGAGGCGAGGATCGCCGTACTGGAGGAGGCGGCGACACCGGTGATCCCCATCGCCGAGTGGCTGCCCGAGGACCCGGCGGCCGACCCCATCGGCCCGGGTTCGTGGTGGGAGAGTGCGCCCATCGCCGAGCGCAGGAAGTTCGTCAAGCTGTTCGTGGACCGGATCACAGTGTCCAAGGCCCCGGAGCGCGGGGGCCGCCTGCCGGTGCACCAGCGGGTGGAGATCGAGTTCGCCAAGCGCCGGGAAGCGGCCGACGACGGCGAGGGACAGCGCGTGCTGTGATGGATACCGGCATGTGAAGGCGGCCCCGGACAAGGGATGTCCGGGGCCGCCTCTGCGATTTGGGCCCTAGCTCCAGGGGCCGAGGACCGTCAGCGTCGGCTTTCGGTACGAGACCTCGACGCCACCGCCCACCGTGACCGTGACGAGCTCAAGTGCCAGTTCACAGAGCACTTCCCCTGCGATACCGGCGAGCTGGGCGCGGGTCTTGACTGCCGCATCGGCGAGGATCCGAGAGGGCGAACTGAACTCGAACCGTCCGAGGTCGTAGCGCCCCGCCAGTCGGAAGACCACGGTGGTCGCGGGCTGCGGAGCCCGCAACTTCTTCGCCAGCGCCGCCCGTTCTTCGGAGGACTCGGGGCAGCCACAGGCAGTCCCCTGGACCTCGGTCGGCGAGAGGAACAGGACGCCGTCACAGTGGTGGACGAGTCCCTGCGGCCCCCAGAGTCGGAGCTCTGTCGTGACGGAGTCCGCGCCGTCGAGGACGATGCGAACCGCAGGCGAGCCGGTCACTACCCCCTGGGCCCAGTCGTCGGCCGTTGCACCGCCGAGGAGTTGAGAGACCGCTACAGCAGTCTCCGGGGTGGTGGTGGAGACCCGCCAGTTGGGTAGCGACTCGGGGCGGTTGTCGATTCGGCGGCCGGTGTGGAAGCGGCCCACGACTGCGTCGTTGGGCGCGCAGACCGCCAGCGCCACGTGGGGGTCAACCCTCTTGCGCGTGTCCTTGCCACCGGCGGACTCCCGCTCGCGGAGCGCTGCGAGCGAGCCGTCGATTGCGCGGCTGGGGCAGGGGAAGCTGGTAGTGGCCAGTGCTGACCGAGCCGCCGTCGCTGGGGCCTGAAGGGCCTTCAGGTAGGCCGCCGCCGAGCGGGCGTCCGGCTGGGCAGTGCGGAGGGAGAGCTGGGGCATGCGGCTCCTCTTGCGGTGGCCGACGAGCTGCAACCCGGGCTACCGCATGGCGACATCGTGGATGGGCGGTTGAGGGGAGGGGCGGCTCCCGACTGGGAGCGAGAAGGCGGCGATCGGACGTCAGCATCGAGATCGCGGGAGCCGGACTGGCCGCGGTCTGTCGCGGCGGCACGGCGGAGAAGCTGCGTCGCGTCCAGCGGGGTGCGGACGGGCAGCTGGGAACAGACCCGTCAGATGGGTCTGGGGGAGTCGCTGGGGGCGGTCGCGGCCGGGGCCGAGACGAATAGCGCGGTGGTGACCTGGCAGGAGCTGCGGGCTGCGGCTGCGTGTTGCTTGGGCGGCATGCGAGTTCCTCCTCGGTGGCTGGTGGGCTGCAACCCCTGCACCGTGGTCGATCGTCGTGGATGGGCAGTTGCGCGGGTGGTGGCCGCGTGGGGTGTGACAGTAGCTCTGGATTCCGGCCGCACCAAACGGCTGGCAGGGCGTGGTGAGCACGCTAGAAGCTGCCCGGCCGTTTACCAAAAAAGATCTTGGTGAAGGTCCGGGCAGGTCACTCGTCGGTGTGGACCGGCTCGGACGGCATCTTGCCGCCCTTGAGGAACTCCTGGACCAGGGCGGTCGGCGAGTGCTTGCGGTACTCGAAGGAGAGACCGATCGCGATCTTCCCGCGCAGCCGCTTGCAGTTGTGGGGGAAGTCCTTGCAGTACTTCTCGGCGGCGGCCAGGGCCTTGGCCGTGAACTCGGCGCCCTGCGCGGTCGTCCGGTAGCCGTAGATCACATGGTCGGCCAGCTGCTGCATGATCTTCTCCTCCGGAGAGGTCGCCGGGCCGAGGAAGTCCTCCAGGCTCAGGTCGAAGACCCTGGCGAAGCCGATCGCCTCGTTGAGGTTGATCCGCCGACGCGGCTCGCCGCTCTCGATGCGCCATACCGAGGACTGGTTGATCGGGTAGCCGGCCTCCGTCATGCGCTTGGCCAGTTCGCCGGTGCTCCAGCCGCGGAGCTCACGCTCCAGCCGGACCCGTTCGGCGGCGTTCTCCTCGCTCAAGCCGGCGACAGGGGCCTCGCCGGTCGCACTGCCTCCAGACTCCTCCTTCACCGGCTCGCCGGAAGATCCCTCCGCTGCCTTGTCCTGCCCAGGCACTCGATTCACCTCGCATCCATTTCCGAGGCGACTTGCATAACGGCCGCCGAGGTGCCATGGTGATGCATAGCGCAAGGCTTGTCAAGCCAAACCGCATCGCGGCTCGGCCTGCTGCCTGCCACCCCGAAAAGGCCGAAGGCCCCCGGTGCGATCAACACCGAGGGCCTGAAAGGTCCAAAACCGCCCATCCACGACGATCGACCACGGTGCAGGGTTGCAGCCCATGCGCACCGAGGAAGGACCAACGTGCTCCAGCGTACGGCGTCGCCCCTGTGCGGCGCACCTGTCTCGTACAGCTCCGCCCCGAAGGCGGGGTGGTAGGCCATGGCGCGCATCCGCACCATCAAGCCCGAGTACCCCGTCTCGGAGGACTTGGCCTCGGTGTCCCTGACCGCCGAGCGTACGTTCCTGTGCCTGATCACCCAGGCCGATGACGAGGGGCGCCACCGCGACAACGCGGCGGTCCTCAACGGCGCTCTGTGGTCGCTGCGGCCCGAGCACACCCCGCTCGACACCGAGGACGAGCTGCGCCAGCTCGCCGAGACCGGCCTCATCTGCCGGTACACCGGCTGCGACGGCCGCCAGTACCTCCACATCACCAAGTGGCGCGAGCACCAGAAGATCTCCCACCCGACGGCCTCCCGCCTGCCCTCCTGCCCGGCCCACGAAGCCGGTCGCGGGTGCGGTAAGTGCAAGGCCAAGGGCTGCACGCGCCCCGCTCCGGAGAACTTCTGGAGCCTTCCGGAGCCGATCGTGACCGGTGCGGAAGCCCTCCCCGGGCCTCTCGTCAGCGAGCCCGTCGCCGGCGACCTCCTGCCGGGCTCCACAAGTGCTGCCGCGGCGGCAGCGATACTCCCGCCGGGAGAAGTCGCAGGTCAGAGCGCATCTCCGGAGGCTCTCGTGAGGACTCCGGAGAGTCTCGTGCCTGGACCATGGACCTTGGACCATGGACCTTCCCCTAAGGGGGGCGGCTTCGCCGCGCCCGCCCCCACACCCTCGTCGGCAGCAGCTGACGGGAAGGGGCCGGTCCGCGTCGGCACATCGGCGGCCGAGCCGCTCGTGAACGCCGGCACCCTGCTGGCCGAGTACATCGCCGGCTGCCCCGCGCCGGTGCCCGCCAAGGTGAAGGGCCACCTCGCCAAGGTCATCAAGGAACTGCTCGACACGGGCACGCACCCCGACCACGTCCGGGCCGGGCTGGCCCTGTGGGGCGAGAAGGCGCTGAGCCCCAGCCTGCTGCCGAGCATGGTCCACCAGGCGCTCAACGCCCGGCCCGCCCACACGGCACGCTCCGGGCACACCGCCGCCCGCTCGCCCTACCAGGCCTTCACCAACCCGGCCGACGCCCGCGCCTACTTCGAGGGGGAACTGTGACCAGCCTGCCCGCACCCCGCCGCGCCGCCGACCGCGACCCCCAGCCCGCCTCGGGCGCCGTCCGGCGCCTCCACCGGCTCATGGCCGACCGGGGCATCGACCCCGACCGGCCCCTGGCCGACGCCGACGAGCCGTCTACCGCGCTGGAGCTCGCGGACCGCCGCATCCCGCCGCGCTACCGCCTCGCCGTCGCCGACCACCCGGACGTGGCCACCTGGGTCCAGCAGGTCACCCTGGCCTGCCGCCCCGGCCCCGGCGGCACGCCCGGCATCGCCCAGGGCCCCTCGCTCCTGGTCGCCGGACCCACCGGCTCCGGCAAGACCCACCAGGCGTACGGCGCGATCCGCAGCCTGCTCGCGGCCGGGGTACGGCTGCGATGGGCGAAGATCAGCGCCACGGAGCTGTACGCCGCCCAGCGGCCCCGCCAGGGCGTCGACACCGAGCGGGAGATGCGCGAGCTGATGACCTGCCCGCTGCTGTTCCTGGACGACCTCGGCGCCGCGAAAGCGTCCGAGTGGACCGAGGAGCTGACCCTGCGGCTGGTCAACTACCGCTACGAGTACATGCTCCCGACGCTCTTCACCACCAACCTGCCGCTCGGCGAGATCAAGGGCGCGCTCGGCGACCGCACCGCCTCCCGCCTCGCCGAGATGTGCGAGCGCGCCATCCTCACCGGCACCGACCGCCGCCGACGCACCGCAGCGTAGGCCCGCAGAGCCGCCTCGCCCACGTCCTCGGCCCGCACCGCCAGGCCCGACGCGCGACCGCCACGTCGCGCCCGGCCTCGGCGTGCCAACCCATACCTTTCCCCGCCACCGCCCGGCCACCTCGCGCTGCCCACGCGCGGCCGGGCCACCTGGAGCACCCCACATGACCACTGCCTCGATACCCGGTGCCCGCACGGCACCCGCCCGCGCCACCGCCTGGGACCGCCTCGCCGTCGCGTTGCTCGGCGTCATCGGCTTCGTCCTGTCCTACGACGCCCTGCAGCAGATGGCCGCCGCGACCCACGTCCGCAGCCCGCTCACCTACCTGTTCCCGATCATCGTCGACGGCTTCATCGCCTACGGCGTGCGGGCTCTGCTCGTCCTTCGCGACGCCCGCTGGCCCGCCCGCGCCTACGCCTGGATGCTCTTCGCCGGGGCCACCGCCACCAGCGTGTGGGCCAACGCCCTGCACGCCATCCGCCTCAACCAACTGCCCGCCGCCAGCAGCGGACTGAAGCTCGGCAACACCGTCGTCGGCGTCCTGTCCACCCTCGCCCCGCTCGCCCTCGCCGGAGCCGTCCACCTCTACATCCTCATCGCTCGCCACGGCCACACCGCCACCGGCGGTCAGCAGATCGCCCCTGCGCACGACGGGCCTTCGGCCGACCCGGTCCCGGCAGGCCACGGCTCGGATGTCCAGCCGCAGCAGGCGGAGGACCGCAGCGACGAGAACGCGCTGCTGACGCTGCTGTCCGCCGCCGGCCTTCTGCCTGAGGAGTGGAGCGGCGCACTTCCCGGTCCCCAGTCGGCAGAAGCCGACGACCAGCCGGTCGGCACTCGGGAAGTGCCGGCGGACGGGCAGGCCGAACCCGTCGGCCCGCCGGACGGCTCCCGCGCTGGGGAACCCGTCGCCACCGCGCAGGACAAGCTGATCGGCCGCCCGCCCGGTGCGCCCATGGAGCAACTGGTGGAGGTCGGCCTCCAGGCCGCCATCGCCCATGGTCGGCTCACCCGCGCGGTCGTCGAGCAGGCCGTCCGGGAGGCCGGCCTTCCGCTCGGCAGTACCCGCTTCACGGAGCTGATGAAGAAGCTCCGCCGCGAGTGGGACGGCGAGCAGGGCCGTCAGCTGCCCGAACCTGACTGACCGTTCGCGTGTCCGGCTGACCGGCCCGCATCGGTCGGCCGGACACCGACTTCTGCCGACTCGCAGGCGTGGTCGGCAGAAGTCCACCGCCCCCGGTCACCACACCCTGCATAACTCGTCTTCGCCACGGACAGCCCTTCCCGCACGCCAGTCCACGCCCGGAAGGTTCTGCCCGACGCGCCGCCCATACCCGTGAACTCCGGCAGGACCAAACCGGCAACCACCCGGACACTGCCCACCCACACACCCACCAGCCCGAATCGCCAGCCGCCACCGAGGAACAACACGCGTGAACGCCGTCCGCCGAACCCTGAACAGCCTGCTCGGGAAGCCTGTAAACTCCCAGAACCGCAACGGAGTTGACCACCCCCACGCCAACAGCGGAGCAAGCGAGTGCGTACGGGGCCCCTACGGGGCCACGTACGCGGACGTCCCCGCCCAGGAGGGCGTGGACGAGCCAGTGCTGCCGAGGGCGGCAGCACCGGAGCTTCACCGCGAGGGCGCGGCGAAGGAGGAGAAGCCCACCAACGCTCCGTCCGCGCGTACCACCGACCTGCCGCCGCTCACCGTCGTCAGCCCTTCCGCGAGCGCCCCCAGTCGCAAGCAGCGCGCTCCGAAGCGTCGCCGCCGTGACAGCGAGAACCCCCTGACGACGAAGGTCGGCTTCCGCTGCACCGAAGAGCAGAAGACGCGCATCGAGCAGCTGGCCGCCGCAGCCGAACTGAACGTCGCCGACTACCTGGAGCGCAAGGCGCTGGCCGAGGACCTCGCCGACATCACCACCCGCGACGAGCGGCTGGAGCGGGCCATCACGGCACTCGACGCGGCACGCGGCCAGCTGGCGCCAGTTGGCAACAACGCCAATCAGATCGCCTACCAGCTCAACCTAGGCGCCAGCATCGAGCCGGGCCCGGCGGGGGCCGTCCTCGACAGGGCCCTGGCCCTGGTCGCCGAGGTCCGCACAGCTGTCGCGGAGGTCGACGCGTCGGCCATGCGCCTGGCGAAGGCGAAGCGCCGATGATCAGCAAGCCCATACGCGGATCCAAGACGCACGGCGCGCTCAAGTACCTGTTCGGCCCCGGCCGGCACAACGAGCACACCGACCCGCACATCGTCGCCTCCTGGGACGGCTTCGCCCCCGACCCCGGCCGCGACCCAGGCGAACCGGATGCCACCCTCGTCCAACTGCGCGACGCGCTCGACCTGCACGTGGTCCGCTACGGCAAGCCGGTCACTCAGCACGTCTACCACCGACCTGTGCGCGCGGACCCGACCGATCGCATCCTCAGCGACGAGGAGTGGGCGGTGATCGCTCGGCGGATTGTGGCCGCCGCCGGCATCGCGCCCGAGGGCGACCCGAACGGCTGCCGGTGGGTCGCCGTGCGCCATGCCGACGATCACATCCACATCCTGGCCACCGTCGTCCGGGCGGACCGTACGCAGGCTCGCCTGCGCGGTGACCAGTACCGCGTCGAAGCCGAACTCACCGAGATCGAACGCGAGTACAAGCTCAAAGACCTCTCCGACACCCGCACCCGCGAGTACCGGAATGCGATCCCCAAGCGCGCCAAGGGCAAGGAGCTGCACAAGGCCCAGCGCCTCGGCCAGGAGGGCACCGACCGAGACCGCCTGCGCACCGCCGTACGCCAGGCCCTGGCCGGGGCTGCGAACGAGGAGGAGTTCACCGCCCGGCTTGCCGCGAAGGGCGTTCTCCTCGCCGTGCGCCGCGCGCCCTCCGGCGACGTGACCGGCTACAAGTTCGCCCTCCCCAGCGGCGACGAGAGCGGGCCGATCTGGTTCTCCGGCAGCAAACTCGCCTCCGACCTCACCCAGCCGAAGATCCAGGCACGTTTCGCCCTCGGCGTCGACGAACCCGCCTACCCCACGCCCGACCCCCGCACCTGGCCCGCTGACGGCCGCCACCGGGCCAGCACCACCATCGAACGCGCCTACCCGGCCTTCGACGACCAGGACGCCGCCCGCGCGGAAGCGGTGATCCGAGGCGGCCTCGAAGTCCTCGACACGCTCGCCGCCACCAGCCCGACCCTCAGCAGGAAGGAACTCCACCAGGCAGCACGGGCCCTGGAGTACACCCGCACCGCCCACACCCGCGCAGCCGGCGCCGACCTGCGCGCGATGCGCTCCGCCGCCCGCGAACTCCTCCACGCCGGACCCGCCACCGGCCGCGGTGAGGACGGCACGGCCGCCGCCACAATGCTGACCAGCCTCGTCCTGCTCGCCATCGTGATCGCCAAGTGGCACGCCGCCCAAGGACACCGCCACCAGGCCGACGCCGCCCGCACGGCGGCCGACCACCTGCGCGCCGCCTACACCCGGCACGCGACCAAGCCGATCGCCCACCTCACCCTCGAAGGCCGGCTCCTCCCGAAGCCGGACCACGACCGGCAGGCCGACGCCGTCCGCCGCACCCTGCCCGCCGACCAGGTCGCCCGGCTCCTCGCCGAGGAGAACTGGGCGGCCCTCGCCGCCACCCTCGCCCAGGCCGAAGCCACCGGCCACGACCCGACCACCCTGCTCACCAACGCCGCCGGGCGGCGCGAACTCGCTACCGCCGACTCACCCGCCGCCGTCCTCACCTGGCGGATCCGCCGCGACGCCGGCCTCCCCACCCCCGCACCGGCCGCCACCCCCGACGAACTGCGCACCAGGGCAGCCCGCGCCCGCACGACCAGCCGCACCACCGGCACACCGGCTACCCCGGTCATCACACCCCCGGCGCCGGTCGCCCCCGACCAGGTGCGCCGGACACGCTGACCAACCCTGGTGGGCGGGAACGGAGCCTCCGCACCCGCCCACCAGCCCCCACCCACCAATCCCGCCCAGCACGGACATCACCCGTCAGCCGCCACCGAAAGCAGGCCCCAGCCAACGAAGCAGACCGCCGGGACTTCCCGAGGAAACCCGGCGGCCGGAGCGCCACAACTACCCTGCAGCAAGGTGACGGTGTCGATTCGATGTCCTTCTCGCTGGGAGGGATCCATTCCGGCAGCGCACGTCGTATGGTCCCTTGCTGCCCCGCTGCCGACCCGAAGGGACCGTATGACCGACTACGACCACGACTTCTACAAGCCCGCCCCCGAACCCGCGCGTGCTGTCATCCGCGCCGTCCCGCACCCCACCGAGCTCAACCCCCGCGGCATCACCATCACCTGCACCGGCTGCGGCGCCCGCCGCGACTGGCTCCTCCTCGCCGTCCACGACCAGATCTTCGTCCGCTGCCGCTGCGCCCACGAATGGCGCGAGCCTGACCTCACCCGGGCCGACTTCGACCGGCACTACGTCGAACCCGAGCACGAATGGGACGACTTCGACACCGCCATGAGAGCCCTCGCCTTCGACGGCCTCCTCGCCGGAACGACCTGGAACCTGGACTGACGTCCACGCCGCACCCGCCACTGTTCACCTCCGACGCTTGCCGCGTCACGCCCGGACAAGCGAGAACAGCGGGGCACACGGACGGCGCTTCGGCTACCGGCGGAGGTCGACCTGGATGACGGCATGGCGGCCGTTGGTACGCCACGGCGTCCCGGCGCTGTCGAGCTGAGCGACGACGGCAGCATCGACGCCGACGATCACGTCCGACTTCAGCGTCCGCAGCGCCGTGACGGCTGAGGGGAAGTGGCCGGCCACCTCGGTGAACGCAGTGGTGGGCGGCCACAGCTGATCGCCCACCAGTCGACGGTAGTTGAGGTCGCCCTTGAGGATCGTCATCGCTGCGCCGACGAACTCGGACCGGAGGTCGGCGGGCATGTCGTGGAACGACAGCGGCGCGCAGAAGAACGGGTGCGTGCGGACCACGAGCGCGCCGCTGTTCATCGCTCGCCACAGCCGTTCGCCGATCGTCGCGGCAGCCGCAGTGGTGGCGGTGCGCAGGCGCTGGACGGTGGCGAGGACGTCGGCCATCGTCGCGTCCGACACGTAGTACGGCTGCGGCTTCACGTACACGACCACCTGTGCTGCCAGGCCGGAAGCCAGGAGGTGGTCGACCAGCACCAGGTCCGGCAGGAGCTCCCGGCTGGCGTTGTCCGCGATGATGCAGACACGCCCGCCTTCGGCCCGCTCCAGCTCGGCCCAGAGCGACTCGCTGTCGTCGGCCACCAGGTCGGACGCGATCGACCCTCCGGCCTCCGCCGTGATCTGGAAGCTCAGGTCGGCGCGGTTGCCCCAGAGCGCCGATGAGAGAAGCGCGGCGGCTCGCTTGTCGGTGAAGTCCGAGGGCAGGTCGCCGAGGGCCGCCAGCTCGGCGTCGACGGCCGGACCGGCGAGTTCGGCGTCCTTGAACGGCGCGAACGGGTCGATGCCCTGCCACGCACCAGGCCGGAAGTAGCCGGTGGCTTCGAGCAGCCTGCGGTAGAAGTAGCTCTCGGCCCACAGGAACGGCGCCTCGCCCCACGGCCGTCCGAACAGGCCGTCACCCCACTCCAGCCACTGCTGGTGATCGTGGGCACTGGTGCTGAGCGGCTGCAGCACACCGTCAGTGCTCTCGGCGAGGAGCTCCTCGATCGCGGCTCGCTCGCTCGGCCCGTACGGCAGTGCATCGAGCACCTGCTGGATGAGCTTCGGGTGCCGTTCGTGGAAGACGTCCCGAGCGAACGAGCCGGGGGTGCCGCTCAGGATCACGGGTGCGGTGGGCATGCTCAGATTCGTCCTTCAACGGGGCTGTCGGCGGGTTCGGAACTGGCCGGTTTCGGCGTCGCAGACATGGATCTTCGCGGTGCCCGAGCTCACCGCCAGGTAGGAGCCCGCGGCGTCGACGGCGATCGAACGCGCCCACCTTGCGGGTTCACGAACCGGATGGGGCGCCGACCCGTAGAGGTGAACGGAGCCGCCGCTGACCACAATGACCGCCACCGAACGCTCATGGGATCCCGCCCGCGCAGCGGGTTCCCGCACCAGCAGCAAATGCCGCGGTGGTGCGAGCGATCACGCCACAGCAGTGAGTTCCCGTGCCCGCTCCGCGAAGTCCACCACCAGGCGGTGACCGCCGAACGGCTCCATACGGCGCTGGAGGTCCTGGACGGCTTCGATGGCGCGGGAGGACTGCACCTGCTTGGTGAGCGAGAGAGTCCGTACACCGGCTGCGTGCGCTGCTTCAAGGTCGTTGCGCTGCAGGTGCGATACGGCCAGTGCCGCCTGGGACATCGCGCCGCGCCGGGCACGCTTCTGCTGCCTGGCGTGATCGATGGAGAGGCGGGCGTGCTCGGCCGCATGGTCTGGCTGGCCGAGGTCGCGGAAGGTGTTGGCGTGCTCGCCGTGGAGGTAGGCGGCGTCGATGAACTTCGCCCACTCGGGGTCCTCGTCCGGCTGGACCCGCTCGAAGGCGGCCTCGGAGCGGACGATGGCCTGAGCGGCGCCGACCTTGTCGCCGAGCTTGGCGAGCGCGCGAGCCTCCAATGCCCAGAGATCGGCGAGGCAGGAGGGCGAGGAGACTCCGGCGAGTCCGGCCCGTCCGGCTTGGGCGAGGCGGCGGCCCTCCTCGGGATGGCCGAGAAGGGTGGCCTGGTCGGCCATGCCGGCCAGCACGTGGGCGCCGAGCGCGGGGTTGTGCGATTCCTCGGCGAGACGGAGGGACTGGATCAGGTAGCGCTGGGCGGTGCCGTGTTCGCCGTTGTCGTAGGCCATCCAGCCGAGGAGGTAAGTCTGTTCGGCGGCGGCCTCACACAGCGCCTGCCGAACTTGCTCGGTGTAGGTGCGGCGGAGGAGCGGGTAGACGTGAGCGTTCATGTACTGGGCGAGTGCGAGCCGGCCTGAGCCGCCGCCCTGGAAGATGTCCATCTGCTGGAACGCGCCGAACATGTTCCGGACAGCCGTCACGTCTTCCAGCCGTACCTGTGGTCCGGGAGTAGGGGACTGGTCCAGCGTGCTCAGCAGCCAGTCACGCGATGGCCCGACGCCGGCGACAGCGGCGAACGGTGCCATGGCCAGGAACTTGCGACGGTCCACGTCAGCTCTCCCCAGGTTGGTGACGGCTTCCACGGTAGCCGCGTACGAGGAGTTGTACACCAGTGAGCGATCGGCGGACGGGGCGTCTGCGAGGCCGAGATCGTAGGTGGTGACCCGGTAGCCGAGTTCGGCGGAGAACACGTCAGCCAGGATGTCCGGCACCGGCTGGCGTGGAATCTCGCCTCCCACCCAACGACGGACGCTCGTCGTGTCCGGCGCGATGTGAGGCTGGCCCCACTCCTTCGCCTTCGCACGAACTCGCCTGCTCAGCTCACCCCGGCTGATGCCGGACTGCTCCAGCAGCTGCTCGAGTTTGGTGTTCACCGGTTTCATCGCCAAGGCCCCCAGCACGATCGGTAGCGGAAGTAACACCCTTCGACACCCCCGCCGACATTACTCCCGATTACTCAACGGCGGTTACCTGGTTGCCCGAAGTGATCTGCACCGCTTGAGGAGTACTCAGCCATGAGGACCGAGAGCACAGCAACTGACGTAACGTCACTCGGTTCTCCGGATGCCTGCCTCAACGCAGGGGAATCGAGCGACCCGCCCGAGGTCGCGAAGTCGACCGAGGGGAGGTGGTACCGCATGGGCCTCCCCCTGGTCCAGCCCGAGCACATGGAACCGGTACGCGAGATCATCCGCGCGCACCTGCGGCTCTGGCGCAAAGCCGAGTTGAGCTTCATCGCCGAGCTCGGCGTCACGGAGTTGCTCACCAACGTCTACAAGCACACCCGCGGTGACTGCGAGCTCGTTCTGTCGGAGACGGACTCCGGCGTCTTCGTCGGGGTCAGCGACTCCGACGTGACCCTTCCGGTGATCCGGGAGCCGTCCGACTACGAAGTCGGAGGACGAGGGCTGTCCCTGCTCGCGGCCATGGCGGATGGGTTCGGCACCGAGCCGTGCAGATCAGGCAAGCAGGTCTGGTTCCGACTCAGCCTCGAGGCATCAAGGTCCCACCAGGAGGAGAGCGCCGCATGACGTCGGCACCCACTCTGCCTGTCGCGCCGCCTGGAGGGCTCGGCATGGCCCAACCCGGCGTGCTCTACCGGTGCACCTCGTACTTCGACGTGCACGGCACCGAACTCGCCCAGCTCTTCGACTGGGAGGTACTGCCGAATGCGGAGGCCGCGTACAAGCGCCTGCGGCGAGCCGCTGCCGGCATCAGCCAAGCACTGAGCCGAAGCACGGACGCCGAGCTTCGAAGGTGGCTGGGCGACCACACCGTCCTTCCGTCCGTGGCCAGGGCGGTCGACGGCGGCAGTGGCTACGAACTTGAGCTGTGCGGCACCGGAGTCCGCATGGTGCTCGCCGTTCATCGCATCACCCTGCTGCCTCTGCTGAGTAGACGTCACTTCAGCTGTCCGGCGCTCGCACTGCGCGGGCGACGGCTCTGGGCAGACAGTCGCGACAGCGCTGGCTGACCCGGTCACCCCGCGTATCGCGGAGTGCGGCAGAGCTTGGTTCTGACGCCTGCGCGTGCTCGACGCTGCCTTCCACGCCTCACCACTGAGTCAACGACGTGCCTGTGCGCGCCCGAAAAACTCCTAACGCCCTACAAACAGCTGATTCGAATGGAGACCCCATGCCCGAGTCCGTGGTGAAACCCGGCCTGCCGGATCCGCCGTCCGGCTACCGATACCTCGACTTCTTGGGCGGCCCCAGCCACCTTGTCCGCGAGGACACCTGCCGGGGCTGCTTCATGAACCTCGCCGAACGAGAGCTGCCCGACATCCTCGCCCCCGTGTACGACGACGGCGTCATCACCGTCAGGCAGGACGCAGAGTGGGCCGTGCCCGGCTTCATGGTCGTCGGTGTCCGTCCGCACATCGGTGCGCTCGACCAGATGGAACTGCCGCTGGTGGAACGGCTCGGGCGGGTGACGCACTCCGTCCGGCGGGCCATGCGCGAGCGGCTGGGCCTGGCGGCGGTGCAGATGTACCAGGAGGAGAAGCTCGACCGGCCGCATTTCCACGTGTGGATGCTCCCGCTGTGGCCGGACACCATGGCGGCCCACCGCATCAACCCGCGGATCTACGAGTCCAACATCGCCCGCTACCTCACCCTGTTCACCCTCGAATCCCACGAGGCGGACATCCGCCGCTGCGCGGACGAGGTGCGCGGCTTCCTCACCGGCGTACCCGAGCTTGGCGCTGACACGCGCGCCTGAAGCCGAGCGAACCTCGCCCACAGCCGAACAGTCGGCGTTCCCGGCTACAGCCCTCGCGCCCAACTACCGCAGGCGGCCCGTCGCAACGGCGGGCCGCCGTATCGAAAGGAGATCGAACGAATGCGTATCGCACATGTCGCCCCCTTATGGGAGAGCGTCCCTCCCCGGGGCTACGGGGCGGTCGAGTCGCTGGTCGCCGACCTCACCACGACCCAGGTCCTCGACGGGCACGACGTCACCGTCTTCGCCTCTGGCGACTCCAAGGTGGCCGGCAACCTCCACAGCATCGGTACGACGGCGCTGCACGCGGACCCGAGTGTCAGCGAGCCCGAGGTCTACCGCATGCTCCAGCTCCAGGAGGTACGCGACCGTGCCTCCGAGTTCGACGTCATCCACTCGCACGTCCACTCCAACACCGGGTGTATGGCGATCCCGGCGCTCCACGGATTGCGAACCCCGGTGGTCCACACGGTGCACTGCTTCTTCAACGAGGACAACACGCCGCTCTTCCGCCGGTTCGCCGCCGAGCGTTACGTGGCGATCAGCAGAGACCAGCGCTCTCACCTGCCGGAACTCAACTACCTCCGCACGGTCCACCACGGCATCGACGTGGCAGCCTTCCCCTTCGGCACCGAGGCAGCCGACTCGTGGCCGTACCTGGTGTTCCTCGGCCGGATCCGACCCGAGAAGGGCGTCCACGTCGCCATCGAGGCGGCGCGCCGCGCAGGACTGCGCCTGAAGATCGCCGGCCGGATCAAGCCTGGTGACCGGGCGTACTTCGAGCAGCAGGTCCAGCCGCACGTGGACGGCGACCAGGTGTCCTTCCTGGGTGAACTCGACTTCCGGCAGAAGGTCGCCCTGCTCGCCGGCGCCGCTGCCACCCTGATGACCTCGCTCATCCCCGAGCCGTTCGGGCTCGTGCCGATCGAGTCGATGGCCTGCGGCACACCGGTTGTGTCTCTGCGCGCCGGGGCCGCCCCCGAACTCGTCCGAGACGCCGTCACCGGCTTCCTCGCCGACAACGCCCAGCAGATGGCCGACGCGATCCGTCGCCTGCCCTCGATCGACCGCGCCATCTGTCGCGCCCACGTGGCCTCGGAGTTCTCGATCCGCCGGATGGCGGACGGCTACCAAGCCGCCTACCAGATGGCCACGCAGGGCTGATCCGCTCGGCTTCGCACTGCTCAACTCACCTTCCCACTAGCGCCAGTGAGGCATCATGCGCAGTGTCATCCTCAGCGCGGGCAAGAGCTGTTTCGTGGCCTGCCCCGGCTGCTACAACTACTTCGGCCGCACGATCACCGAGACGCCCCAAGTGCTCAGGTTCGCGGCCGGCTTACGCGACCGGTTCGGCATCGAGAAGATCACCGTCGGAGGCGGCGACCCGCTCACCCGGCCGGACATCGTCATGTTGCTCAAGGGCCTCCACGATCTGGGCCTCCAAATCCACCTGGACACCGTCGGCACCGCCTTCCTCGGCGCAGCCCGGATCCGCTTCATGGGCACGGGCGCCGTCGAGCAGGTCGCCGCCGACGATGTGGCCGCCGTCAGCGACCTGATCGGCATCCCGCTCGACGGAAGCACCGACGCCGTGCAGCAGCAGTTCCGCCGACACGCGACCGTCACCTCGCAGCTAGCGGTCTTATCCCTCCTGGAGAAGGCCGGAGCCCGGATCTGCGTCAACACCGTCGTCCACTCCGGCAACACGGGTGACATCGCGGCGATCGCCGGGCTGCTGAGTGGGTTCGTCGGCATCGTGGAGTGGCAGCTCTTCCAGTTCATGCCGATCGGGCCCTTGGGTCACCGGAACCGCGAGCGCTACCTGATCAGCGAGGGCGACTTCCAGCGCGCCGTTGCCATCGCCCGTGACAACGCGCCCGGACACGTCAGGATCGCGGCCAAGAGCGCGGGCGGACGCAAGCACCGTTACCTGCTGATCGACTCCGCCGGCCTCGTGTGGACACCGGAACAGTCGCAGGAAACCGTTTGGCACAGCGAGGACGCCAATGACCGCCGGCACCTGATCGGCAACGTCAGCGATGCCGACATCCTCGACCGCCTCGCCGCGCTGGAGAACGCTGTCACGGAGGTCCCGGCATGACGGCCGCCGACCTGCTCGTCGTTGTCGCCCACCCCGACGACGAGACCCTGCACTGCGGCGGGCTCCTCCACCGCACCGCACTTCGCCGCGGCACAACGGTCACCGTCACCCTGACCCGCGGAGGCGCGGGGAGGACCCTCGGCATGTGCACCGAAGAGGACCTGCCCGCCATTCGTGAACAGGAGTTGCGTCGCGCCGCCGAGGCGCTCGGAGTCACCTGCGCCGAAGTGCACGACCTTCCCGACGGCAGCCTCAGCGACCACGAGGCGACCGGGACAGCTCTCGTTCTGGAGGCGCTGCATCGCTGGAAGCCCCATCGAGTGGTGGCCTTCCCACCGAACGGGATGAACGGCCACCCGGACCACCGTGCCGCACACCGGATCGCCCTCGCTGCGCTCGACCACTACGACGCCAGCCCGGACGTGCTCCTGGTGACCAGCACGATCCAGTACACCGAACCGGCCAGACCAGGCTTCCTGGACCCCAGGCAGGTCGAGGCGATGCGGCTGCCACCGACCCTGCGGATGCAGCTGGGCGATGCCCTGGAGACGAAGCTGCGCGCCATGGGCCACTACGAGACCCAGGCGCGCAGCGTCGCGAAGATCCTTCGCTGCTACCCGGAGACGCTTCTCACCGAGGCGTTCCACCGGGTGTCCGGCTGACGAGCCGACGGCTCACACGGCGGCGGTCAGCAGCTTGCGGACGTGTTCCACCGCCTCGGCCACCGGCACGGACTGGGTCTCGCCGGTGGCCCGGGTGGTGACCTCGACCGTGCCGTCGGCCAGGCCGCGGGCGCCGACTGTGATCCGGTAAGGAATGCCGACCAGTTCGACGTCGCGGAACTTCACACCGGGCCGCTCGTCACGGTCGTCCAGCAGGACGTCGACCCGCTCGCCCTGCAACTGGCGGTACAGACCCTCGGCAGCCTCGACCACCTTCTCGGCGCCGGTGCCGAGCATGACGACGGCCACCTCGAACGGGGCGACGGCGACGGGCCAAATGATGCCCTTGTCGTCGTGGTGCGTCTCCACGATGGAGGCCAAGGCGCGTTCCACGCCGATTCCGTAGCTGCCCATGATCGGGACGACGCGCTCGCCGTCCCGGCCGAGCACGGTCACGCCGAGGGTCTCGGTGTACTTGCGACCGAGCTTGAAGATGTGGCCCACCTCGATCGTGACCACCACCTCCAGCGGCGTGCCGCACTGGGGGCAGGGCTCACTGGCGGTCACCTCGCGCAGGTCCGCCCACCGCTGCACCGCGATGTCCCGCTCGACCGACACGCCGCGCAAGTGGACGCCGTTGGCGTTGGCGCCGGTGGTCATGTCGGTGCGGCCGCGCAGGGCTTCGTCCGCGAGGATGGGCAGCGCGGCGACGCCGACCGCGCCCAGGCTGCCGGGGGAGGCGCCGAGCGCCGCTTGGATCTCCTCGGCGGTCGCGGGCCGCACCACCGTGGCGGCGAGGTCGTCGATGAGCTTCTGCTCGACGAGGTTGTGGTCGCCACGGACCAGGATCAGGGTCAGCTGGTCGTCGACCACGTACACCAGCGTCTTGATCTGTCCCTCGGCCGGCACGTCGTGCTGGACGGACAGCTCCTCGATGGTGCGCGCGTTCGGGGTGTCGAACCGCTCGGGGGCGTCCAGGCCGGGGCCGTCCACCACGGCGGGCAGCGTGGATGTGGCCTTCTCGGTGTTCGCCGCGTAGTCGCATCCGGGGCAGCGGACCACCAGGTCCTCGCCGGCGTTCGACGGGCTCATGAACTCGACCGACGCGCTGCCGCCCATGCTGCCGCTGGACGCCTGCACCGGGATCGCCGGCAGGCCCAGGCGGGCGAAGATCCGCTCGTAGGCGGCCTTGTGCAGGTCGAAGGAGCGGTCGAGGCCGCCGGCCTCGATGTCGAAGCTGTACGAGTCCTTCATGGTGAACTCGCGTACCCGCAGCAGGCCGCTCTTCGGGCGGGCCTCGTCGCGGAACTTGGTCTGGAACTGGTACCACATCTGCGGCAGGTCCCGGTACGACTTCAGCTCCTGCGACAGGACGGTGAAGATCTCCTCGTGCGTCATGCCGAGCGCCAGGTCCGCGCCCTTGCGGTCCTTGAGTCGGAACATCTCCTCGCCCATCACCTCCCAGCGGCCACTGCGCTGCCAGATCTCCGCCGGGTGGAGAGCGGGCAGGATGAACTCCTGGGCACCGATCGCGGTCATCTCCTCACGGATGATGTCCACGATCTTGGCGCGGACGCGTACGGCCAGCGGCAGCAGGGAGTAGTGACCGGCCATGAGCTGTCGGACGAACCCTCCTCTCACCAGCAGGCGGTGACTCACCGCATCCGCGTCCGCCGGGTCCTCCCGGAGAGTGGGCACGTACAGCTGGGACCAACGCATAGGACCGGAGACCGTCCTCTCGGTGAAACTGCGGAGTGTCGCGGCGGCGCTCACGCCGACATCACGACGGGGAACGCATTCTAGTGGCGGAGCCCTGCCCGAATCGCTCCGTTTTGAGAAGCCCAGGTCAGAGGCCACATGCAGAGCGGCATCCCTGATGACACGGACGGAGGCCGATGGCCGACACACCGGATGAGACGCCTCGCGGCAACAAATCCGTCGACGCCATCCGCCGCTACTACGACACCCTCGGTGAGGGAGAGCACGACCGGCTCACCAAGGATGTCGCCGGTCGGGTGTCCTTCGAGATCCACCGCCGCTTCCTTGTCCCGTATCTGACGAGAAATCAGCGAGTGCTGGAGGTTGGCGCTGGCCCAGGGCGCTTCACGACCGTGCTCGCCGAACACAGCGCCCGCGTAGTGGTCACCGATATCTCGCCCGTCCAACTCCACCTGAACGAAGTCAACGTCGCCGCCGCAGGTTTCGAACACGCCGTCGAAGCGCGCCACACACTCGATGTCTGCGACACGAGCCGCTTCCCTGACGCCACGTTCGACATGGTCCTCGCCTACGGAGGCCCGCTCTCGTACGCCTTTGAGCGGGAACACCAAGCCCTCGCCGGCCTCCTCCGCATCGTGAAGCCCGACGGCATCGTGGTCGCCTCGGTGATGTCCCTGTGGGGAAGCTGGCGAGCCCGCTTCCCCGGCGCCACCCAACTCGCCATCCGCTACGGCACCGACGTCACGGACGCCGTCATCCGAACCGGCGACCTGCGCCACGTCCCCGGCATGGTCCACGTCTGCCGCATGTTCACCTGGGAGCAGCTCACCACGCTCGTCACCGAATGCGGCGGCGAGATCCTTGCGGGATCGGCGAGCAACTGGGCGAGCCTCGAAGGCCCAGACGTCCTGGCAGGTATCGAGGAGTCCCCGCAGCTCTGGGAGCGATTCCTCGCCTACGAGACCGCTGCCTGCGCCAGCCTCGGTGCCCGCGATGGGGGAACCCATATTCTCGTCGCGGCTCGGCGACGCCGGTGGGCGAGACCATGAACTACCTCCGTCGGGCGCGGTTCCTGGCCCATCGCACGGGGGTAGCCCGCCAACGCGCCAGAATCGACCAATCGGTCAGAAATCTCGAAGCATCGCGGTGAGGGTGGCGATCCCCCCAGCTGTCACTGCCTACGGGAAGCCAGGACATGCAGGAGCGCCACCAGGGTTCCCGAACCCATGAGCTTCCCCTCCGCCATGAGCATCGGGATCTCGGACATCGGCACCCACGCCACGTGGCCGGCCTCCTCACCGTCCTCGGGTGCGCCTACGAGGGTCGCCCCCTGGCCGACGAACACCTCGTGCGGCGAGTCCACCATGCCGACCATCGGCTGGAACGTAACTACGTGATCGAGGTGATCTGGCCGCCAGCCGGTCTCCTCCTCGACCTCGCGCAGCGCAGCCCCCAGGCCGTCCTCCCCGGGATCGACGATGCCGCCGGGAAGCTCCCAGCCCCAGGACTGCGGTACGAAGCGGTACCGCCAGAGCATCAACACGCGGTCGTTGGTATCCAGCACCGCGGCGATGGCCACGTGCTTCAACCGCACGACGTGATGCTCGTAGCGCGCCACACCAGGCGGCTCGACGTCCACGAGCGTCAGCTGTACCCATGGGTTGTCATAAACCACGCGCGACCCGTAGATCTTCCACGGCTCGAGCCCATCGGCCTGAGTGCTCATCAGCAATCACATCCTGGGAAGGCGACAGCGGCCATAGTTGACCACACCTGCCAAGTGGACAGGGCGCGTTGAGCGCATGTGAAGCAGCTTCATTCATGGATGATCACTCTCACGCTGGTCGGCCCGAGCGCGCACGGCGCCGTCGATCGGGTCGCTGCCATACCTGGTCTCCTGGCGCCCACTGCCGACCCGATGCGGATGGGTGTCGCTCTGCGAAGCGGACGGGCGTCGCGAAGGTCCTCTGCTGATCTTGGACAACAGCGCGGTGTGTTCCGAGGTCTCCGTGCGCCGTGTCGGCATCGTCCCGGAACGGGACGGTCCAGCGCTCGTTGGTCCGAGCATGACGGACACGATCGGGAGGCATACGCCGCGGGGTTGTCACCGAAGACTCAAGGCGCCGTGCGGAGGTCGGAAACTGCCGTGCCTCGGGCCGCGTGCGACCGACGTCAGGGTCAGGCCTGCGGCCGTCAGCAATTGGTCCGTCGGCCCGCCAGGAATTCGGCGTTCCGACTGAATAACGTGGCACCTCACGCCGGGCCCCGTGGATGATCTTGTCGGCGAGGCACGGTACACTGTCCGGCTGGGCACCCCTTGGACGTTGCGCCGGACAACGGCGAGCGCACAACATCCGCGGGCCCTTGGAGGCAGCGATCGACCTTGTTCTCCGAGGTAGAGAGCAGATCACTTGATCCCGCCGGAAGATGTGTGATCTCCTGGTGCTCGTTCATCTCGTCTTACGGAGGTTCGCACTGTGCGCAAGCAGCACTACGGGGTGCCTCTGGAGCGGAGCGACTGCCTGGAACTCAAGCGCCACAGGAACAGCTGTAAGCCCGAGAACTTCGGCAAGTGGCTGAGCGGTTACGGAAGCGACAAGCGCTTGGCCGTCGACCTGTTCTCCGGCGCGGGTGGACTGAGTCTGGGGTTGGAGCGAGCAAAGTGGACGGTCGCAGCCGCAGTCGACTTCGACGAGCGAGCCCTGCAGACGCACGCCGCGAACTTCCCGGGCATGAGCCTCAAGATGGATCTGGGCAACCCTGACGAGCGCGATCGCCTCGTGGAGCTGTTGGCGCCAGCCAAGATCGACTTGGTGGCCGGCGGTCCTCCCTGCCAGCCGTTCAGCAGGGCCGGCAGGAGCAAGATCCGCAGTCTCGTGGAGCATCACGGGCGTGATCCCCGTGATCGCCGCAAGGAGCTGTGGAGCGCCTATCTAGACGTGGTGAAGCGTCTCCGGCCGCGTGCAGTCCTCATGGAGAACGTGCCTGACATGGGCCTCGGCGACGACTTCTTCGTGGTGCGCACCATCGAGGAGCAGTTGGAGGATCTCGGCTACGCGACGCAGGTGCGCTTGGTCGATGCGTGGCGTTACGGCGTCCCGCAGCACAGGAAGCGTCTGATCCTCCTGGCGAGGAACGACGTCGAGCGGTTCGAGTGGCGCCAGGAACTGGAGCAGGAGAACCGGACCACCCTCCAGGACGCCATCGGTGATCTTCCTGTCCTGCCTGTTGTAGCCACGGAGCGTGTCGGGGAGCGTGTACTGCCGTACAGCAGCCCGTCCAAGCCCTCCAAGTTCGCGCAGGACATGCGCAAGTGGGCCCGCAAGGACCGGGTCTGGGACCACATGACCCGACGGGTCCGGAAGGATGACTGGGAGATCTTCTCCAGCATGGACTCCAAGACCCTGTACTCGGAGATCGCCCCGGACCTGCAGCGCTACAAGGCCGACCACTTCACGGACAAGTACAAGAAGCTCGACTGGTCGGACCTCAGCAGGTCGATCACCGCCCACATCGCCAAGGACGGCTACTGGTACATCCACCCGGAGCAGCCGCGCACACTCACCGTGCGGGAAGCAGCACGGGTGCAGACCTTCCCGGACCGGTTCCGTTTCGCCGGAACGCGCAGTGACGCCTTCCGCCAGATCGGTAACGCGGTGCCGCCACTCCTCGGTGAGGCCGCAGCCGAAGCACTGCTGCCCGTGAGTGACGAGCAGCCGCCCGAGGGCGGACTCCAGCCGCGGTGGCGTACGGTGCGAATGGACCTGACGGCTTGGGCCGAGGGCCAGCGCGAGTCGGAGCACTGGTACCAGCTTCCGGGCGAGCAGATGTCCGGGTTGCAGGCGGCCGTGGTGGCCATACTGTCCGGGACAAAGATGCAGCCCACGCAGCTGGCCGGGATGCTCGAGGTTGTGAGGGGGCGGACGAGCCTGAGCAAGACCGCGCTCACGGCCCTCGCCGCGGCGGCACCCACCGAGGCGGCGAGGAAGCGGGTCGGCCGACTTGCCGCGGTGGTCGGTAAATCGGCTGTCTGGGGTGACGAAGAGAAGGTGCGCGAGCACCTGGAGCTCAAGCCGGCTGAGGCGAGGCTCTACCAGTTGCTCGTCGGTGAGGACCTCCTGTGGGTGGGGCAGGGAGCGCTGCGCGTCGCCGCACGTCTGCACGGTAGCGATTCGGACCGCACGAACAGGCTCAGCGACGGCCGCGTCGACCTTGTGAAGCTGGTCGGGGCCGGTGAGGAAGCGCCGCTGCGCATGGCAGCTCTTCGCCTCATCGGGAGCAGTCTCTGCAGAGCTAAGGAGCCGCTCTGTGACGAATGCCCCCTGAGCAAGTACTGCGTTGCCAGAGACAGCGTCTCGAGCGACCTGTTCACGGACGCGATGAGCGGGACTCACGGTCGGGAGATCATGCTGGCTCAGGCTCGTGAGGCCGGTTGCACTGCTGAGCCACGCTGAGCGCAGCGTGCTCCGCGCTCTTCCGGATCTCGCACTCCCAGACACGTACGACGGTCCAGCCAGCCGCTTCGGCAGCCTCGGTGTTGCGGCGATCCCTCTCCTTGTTGGTCTCGATCTTCGATGCCCACAGGGAGGCGTTGGGGCCGCGGAACGACTTCGGGCCATGGACAGGACAACCGTGCCAGAAGCATCCGTCGACGAACACCGCCACGCTGTACCTGGGTAGGACGAAGTCCGCGGTGCAACGGGCAGCCACCTTGCGCTGTAGACGGAACCTGAGCCCGAGCCGGTGGACAGCCCGCCGGAGAGCCACCTCCGGCGCGGTGTTGCTCGTGCGTCGGCCGCGCAGGTGGTTGCTCAGCTCGGTGCTGACCCACTCCGCCTTGGTCGTGTCCTCACGTGGTGCCATGCCTCCGGCCAGCCATTCGTCAGCCCTACGAGTGCGAGGGTGCCACACTCGTCCCATGCTTCGGGAACCTGCAGAACTCCGTGTCGACGACCAGGGTCTGGTCGAGCTTCCCATCGGTCTGCTCGCGGAGGCGGGTATCGCCCCGGGGGCGGACCTCCTTGCCTTCAGCGACGGAGATGGGCGGATCGTGCTCCGCCGCGCCGAGGACGCCATGAGGGATCTGCTCGAACACGGGGAGCTCTGAGGGTCGACAAGGAGTCGGGCCTACGGGCCTGGCACGAAGCCGAGGGACAGTGCCTCGTTCCGAGCGTGCAGCGCCTGTACCGCCTGTGCCTCGGGGATCGCCTGGTCCAGTTCGAGCCGCCTGCCGACGTACTGGGCGAGCTGGCGCTGCGAGGGGTCGAGGTTGTGCGTCTCCTTCGCCCAGTGTTCGATGGCGAACCACTCGTCCGCGGGGATCGAAGCCAACTCGTCGCTCGCTCCCGTGGTGCCCTCCGCGCCTCCCGCGAGTGCCTGCTCGTCCAGAGGACGGTCACGCAGCTCCGCCTCCAGGTCGCGAGGCACGGACCAGGCCACACGGGAGACGGCGTCCCAGCAGACGGCCTTCTTGGCCCACTCGCCAACGTGGTTACCCTCACGCGGCCTGGTCACCGCCCTCATGACCCTGGGGCAGAGATCGTCGATCGCTGCCTCGAGGGCCGGGGAGATCCGCTGCTCCCGCCAGATCCTGTCGAGGTCGATGCGTTGCTCCGTCGCGAGCGACAGGCGGGCCACGGTGTACGTCGTGATCATGCTCTTGTAGCTGCCGGCCTCGTGGTTCGCGGCGATGCGGTCGACTGCCTTGAAGAGGACGGCCATGGCGATCACGCGCTGGCAGTACTGGACGTCGACGCGAGGTGGCGCCTCACCGATCTGGTCCATGAACACGGCGAAGTTCTTCTGCGCACCACGGCTGACCTGGAACGGAAGGTGGTTCCAGGAGTTCACGTACTTCGCGAGGTCCGCCTTGGTGAACTTCTGCTTCGTCGGGTTGAGCTTCTTGAACGTGCGCTGCTTCGCAGGCGTCCGGGCCTTGGCCACCTCGTCGGTGTACTGGCCGCGTGCCCGCTCGTAGAACCAGTGGGTCTCCTGGCCACTGCCGTCCGCGGCTGGCGCCCACAGGGACCTGGTGATCCGCTGAAGGGCCACGTGGTACTCGTGGTTCGAACTGAAGTCGACCAGCGACACGCGGTTCTGCGTGTTGGAGTACTCGGAGATCATCGGGACGATCTCCGAGAGCCGCTCCGGAGAGACCTCGGTCAGCTTCATCTGCACCATCACGTGTGACAGGTCAGCCTTGTCGCGGCTGGACGCGTAATGAAGCGAGGCCGTCGTCTGACCACCGTTCACCACCTGGAGCCCGTGCACCCGGGAGATGCCCGTCGGCCTGCCGTCCGGACCGCAGGCGAACTCGACCTGCGAGGCGGTCGCAGTGATGCCGTTGTTATACGCCAGGAACCTGCCTGGAGAGTTCAGCAGAGTCTCCCGGATACCGCGGTTGACCGACCCACGGGCCTGCAGGAAGGAACGGACGTTCAGTTCGAGAAGCCTCGTGCCGTACTCCCCGTACAGAGCGGCCAGCCTCTGACCCGGGATAACCGCCAGGGTCACCGAGTGGTCCGGCTCGCTGCTGGGCGCCGAGACGCAGGACAGAGGGGGGTCGAACGAGACCACGATGGGCTCGCTGATGCTGCCGGACGTCGCGTGCCGGTGCAGTCGCGCCAAGTCCCAGACCTCGTGGGTCACGGGGAGCCCGTCGAAGTCGGTGGGCGGGACCACAGTGCCTGTGCCGACACGGTTGCTGAGGAGGAAGAGCCGTATCCGCTGCACCTCGGTGAGTGCCTTCTCCACCGCCGCACACATGTCGTAGACGTCGAAGGACTCGTCGATGTGCTGGCGCAGTCCATCCTGGCATCGCCGGACGAACGTGAGGAGCCGTTTGAACGCGGTCTCGGTCTGCCCCTTCGTCAGCTTCGACCGGAGGGGGTCCAGCTCGAAGTCCGTGACGAAGAGGTCGAGACACTCCCCGGAATCACCAATTCCGTATCCGTGAACCAGGTGCCCATGTGCACCGTGATACGCGGTGAACGTGTTGGACGCGATACCAGCCTGCTCCAAGTCCTCGAACACTCGCCGCGTGAACGTCTCGGAGGTCATGGTCCCCTCGGCGTCAGCGGTCGCTTGGACGTCCGCGACGACGGCGCGGGCGTACTGGGACAGGTCGAGCTCAGACATCGGTTCCCCCGATCAGTGCGGTCACCTCGTCGGTGCTGGCGCGGTGCTGATCCAGCCCCGAGGTGCTCACGTGGTAGGTGCAGTCTCCGACACCATCGGGAAGATCCGCCTCCACGATTCTCGGAAAGTTCTCCCGTACGTGCCAGAAGCGCAGGTCACGGATGGTGTAGCGAGGCTCTTCGTACAGGTCGCGTTGTCCGGGGAGGTAGCCGGCCTGCACGAGTCGGCCGTCGAAGGCTGCACGCACGGCAGGGCTGGCGAGGCGCTCCCGAATCCGATCCACCAGGCGGTTGAGGCTCTCCCCCGAACCGCCCCGGCGTTCGTCGAGCATGGCCAACGACAGCAGGAGCGACGGCGTTCCGGTGTCGTCCAGCTGGCGCTCGCTGGCGATCCGGATGCTCCGGGGTTGCCTGGCGGTGCTTGCCTTCGCCTCCACCGTGACCCCAGGCAGCTGGAAGTCCTGGTTGGCCCCACTCGGCCCTGTCCATGCCTCGACGGCCGCAGCCGCGGCGACGACGGGCAGGATGCGGTCGTGCAGCACCAGAAGCTCGCCGAAGAGCCCTCGGCGGGCCTCGGGACCGAGACCGTCCCTGCCGACAGCACGCAGGAGGTCCTGCCACCGCTCGAACCTCTCCACCGCTGCCGTCAGAGCTGCTGCGGCCCCCGGGGCCTCTCTGACCGTGTCGGCGACGTCGGTGACGAGCGGGTTGAACACCTCCCGCAGCTCGTTGGCGGTGAGGACCACCTGGAGCTCGTACTCGAGACGCGACACAGCGCTCAGGCTCATCTCGAGACCGGCCGCACGGGGTAGCCTGCCCACGGATCGCACGATGTGCTCCGCTGAGCGGGCATCGGCCCTGAGAATGAGCATGCGCTGCCGTGCAGGGTGGGAGACGGAGAGAAAGACGTCCAACGGGGCGTCAGGATGCAGGCGAATCCTGGACCGACCGGGAGCGTCCTGGGGCGCCTCCAGGTCGTGCCACTCGGCCTCGGTGATTGTCACTCCCCGTCCTCCTCGTCGTCGTCGAGGGCATCAAGGCCCTCCTTCTGCCAGATGCTGTTGACGACGTACTCGGTGTCGGACTGGTGCTCAGACTCCGGGAAACTCAACTGGAAGCCCACCAGCGGTGACTGGGCCGGACCGTCCTCGGTCGCCGGCCGCTCGATCAGGTAGACGAGCAGCAGTGCCTGGTCGGGTCGGCGCTGCCAGCGGATCTGCTCGCCCGAAGGGGACTGGGGGACCTTCTCGCGCTTCTTGCGCGCTGCAGCCTCCCGTGTCCTCTCCTTCGCGGCCTCCACCTGCGGGTCGTCCAGATCACGGTATTCGTCGGGCGGACTGAGCAGACGGCGAATCGTGTATCGGCCCTCGGCCTTGACGTCGTTGAGGGCTGTACGCTCCACGGGCCCCACGTTGTAACCAGCGACGTTCTGCCAGTCCTTCGTGGTCCTCTTGCCAACCAGGCGAACTGTCCACTGCGGAAGCTCGCCCACAGCCATGCACTGTTCGATGTACTTGGCGATGAACCGGGGGCGGACTCGCTGTGCCATTCGATCGGTCTCATAGCCGGAGAGGAACTCGACGATGGGGTCGGAGGGCACCCGTCCCCACACCACGCTGGCGCCCGGTGCCTCCTGGTCGGCGGTCGTGAGACCGTCGAGCCTCTGTACGAAGTCTCCGAGGACCTTGAGGTTGTTCTCTACAACTCCGTCGGCCACATTGAAGATCACGGTCTCCGGCCCTTCACCGGAGTAGCTGAGCATCACCTTCGTGCCTTGGCGCATCTTGTTGGCCGCCGTGACCGCGAGGCCCAGTGAGGAGGCACGTACCTTCAGGCCGAAGAGTCGTGGGGTGAGGCCCACTGCAGCCATCTCCTCCACCTCACGCCGCAGTTCGTCCGTCGCAGCGGTCACCTCGATGTACTTGGCCTGCAGGTCGGGAGTGGTGTAGAGGCGGCAGAGATCCTCGTGCCCAGGCCGGTACCCGAACCAGCGGCCCATCTGTAGCAGGCCGTCGTACGTGCTGGACGCACGAAGGTAGTAGCTGACGGTGAGGCCATCCAGGGTGAGTCCTCGGGAGAGCTTCTGGCCGCCGACCGCGATGACGGAGAGGCCGGCCCTCCGGTGCTCGTAGTAGTCGAGCGCGTCTCGTGAGGTGCCGTTCACCGTCTTGACCACGATCTTGCGTAGTGCGGGAAGGAGCTGGCTGGACACCTCCGCCCAGGTGAGGCGCTGAGCCTCGTCCGCCGTGAAATGACCCGTGGTCGGGACGAAGTCCCGCTCCCACAGGGCCTGAAGCTCTGCCATGCGCTGCGGAGCCTGTCCGTACCGGTCGCGAAGGGAGTCCACGAGGAGACGCAGGTGGTCGTCCACCTGGTCCTTGACGATCCCCTGGACCGCGGTGAAGCGGGTGACGTGCACCAGCATCGAGTTGTGGACCTTCACCTGCCCCCGTGCCCGTCGAGCCGCACTGGCGAGGACGAAGGAGGCAATCGCTTCGCGGAGAGACGGAGGAAGGTCGTCGGAGGGGGTGTGGGAGGACTTGTGCTTACTGGGAACCCAGCTCTCCGCGTCTTCCACGGGGCGTACGAGCGGAAGTGGCGGCACGTCCTCCTCGTCGTCGGCGTCGACTTGGAGCCCGAACACCCGCTCTGGGCCGAGGTAGTTCGTCGGCGACGGCAGGGTGCGGATGAAGCTGTCGGGAAAGAGGTCGGCACCGAGTTCGGCGTGGTCGACGTCAGGGTCGATGTAGATGTTGGCGAAGGGGGTGGCGGTGTACCCGACGTACGCCGACTTCTCGAAGCTCCTCATGAGTTCGCGGATCGCACCGTTGGTCCTGGTGGGATCCGCGTCAGGATCGCGCTCGGTGTTGATGGAGGCGTTGTCCGCCTCGTCGTCGATGACGAACAGCGGGATGTCGCGTACGACCTTGTTCCCCGTCTCGTCCTCCGTTCCCTGGACCTCGGTCACCCACGTACGCAGGTACTCGAGGATCTTCCAGTGCTTCTTGACGACGAGAACCACGGGGAACCGACCGAGCGGGAAGTTGACGGCGTTTGCCGCCTGTCGGCCGAAGTCACCCTTCTCCGAGCTGTTGGTGGGGGACGCGATGTCGAGCTTCTTGGCACCTGGCATACGGCCGGCGCCCATGAGGCGGGACTTGCCGTTCTGGTTGGACCGCTGCTGGTGCTGGGTGTCGAAGCCGAGAAGTCCCTCGTCGACGCGCAGCTGGGTCTGGCTCCGGAGGTCGTTGTGAATACCGGCGAGGATCACCACGAACTGGTATCCCGCGTCCACGGCCTTCGCGGCGAGTCCGATGTACTGCCCGGTCTTGCCCGACTGCACCTGGCCGATCACGAGGCCGGTCCGGCGCCAGGAGCCGACCCGGCGCGGGTCCTCAAGCTGACTCAGGACGTCGTCCGTGCTCTGGTCCAACCTACGGACGACGAGCGGAGGAAGGTTGCTGACGTCCTCCAGGTACCGGCGGTAGCGCTCCCAGAAGTCCCAGGACCGGTCGTTCTTGGCCTCCGGTAGCCAGGGCTCGTGTCCGCTGCTGCTCTCCAGTCCGGAGGAACCCTCCTGGAACACCGCGGTCAGGACCTCGATCTCCTTGGCCAGCTGGTCACGGTCGAGCACCTCGCCTTGACCGGCCAGCATCCCGAAGATGACGGTGACCGCGTTCTGCACCTCGGCTGGTGTCGGCTGACGGTCCTGGGACAGAAGTGCGAGAACCAGGCGACGGGCCTTGGCAAGGGACTCAAGGGAGTCCTCGGGGGTGGAACTCACGGTGGACCTCCGACTGGGCGGAAACGGCTGGGGGCAGGCTAGGGTCGGCTGCTACTGACACATCATCTGGTTCACCCGGTCCAGAAGCCCTCCAGCTGGTCGAAGGGGGGCATCGTCCGAAGACGCTCGCGAGCGGCGGCCGGCGAGCGGCCGTCGGAGACCAGCGCCTCGTAGATCCGCTGTGCGACCTCTGCTGCCTCTGCATCGGCGACTCCGGGACCACCGAAGGGTTCGGGGTCGTCGCTCGTGTCCGTCTCGTGCATCACCCGTAGGGCGGTGACCGGCACGGTCTCCTCGAGCAGACGGATCAGTGCACGCACGTCGGCCGAGCTGGCACTGCCAGGACGCAGAGCCGCCTTCACCAGCGGATGCCCGCGGTTGATCCTGCAGGTGACCCGGTCGTCGGCACGACGGACGTTCCACGCGTACAGCAACGGGTCCCCATGCGTTCGAGCTGCGATCTGCCCACGGTGGCGAAGGACGTCAGCGGCCCTTCTCCTGGCCTGAAGGGCAATGCGGCGGAGATGAGAACGCAGGGCGACAGGTGGGACGACGCTGGACTTCCGGACATCGACCCCCCACTCGACATCCGTCTCGACAGGGATGTCGACAGCGATCCGCGCCAGGTTGTACTTCTCCTCGCGACGCAACCCGCGCTGCCCAAGCCAGTCGCCGGCCAGGATCAGACGGTCCCGGCGATACACGTAGAACCCCTGCTGGTCGAGCCAGCCACGTGGGCCGCCAGCCTTCTCGTACTCGTCCTGACTGAGCCTCTGTGCGCTGGGGAGGACGAACGCCTCCACCCGCACGGAACCTGTTCCCAGCGGCAGACGCTCGACGGGAAGCGGCTGTACGGACGGATGGCGGGACAGGAACGGATCCCAGGGCTCGACGAGGCTGCCGGAGACTCGCAGGTTGCGGCGTCGACCTCCGGTGAGGAAGCGGGCGAAGACCATGCCCAGATGCGACTCCGTTCGGGCGGCCTCCGCGTAGAACTGCTTCTGGGTCCGCTCGTCCTCCACCGCCACCGCGTCGGTGTGGTAGCCGTTGAGACGCCGCCAGAGCACGACGGTGCCGTGCTCTGCCGTACCCCGGATCGTTTCGAGTAGCTCAGTGGTCTCCTCATCCGCACCGTGCAGCAACCGCCACTCTCCGGTCTCCTCGACGACGTCGAGGTCCCACGTCCGCACGTGCCACACACCGGAGGTCGCGGTGGCGACGGTGAGTTGGCGGGCCTGCGAGAAGGAGGCCGACTTGAGACCGACACCGAAGCGTCCCAGGTCCGTCGTACTGCGGGGTGTCCCGGGTCCCCGGGCTGCCACGGTCATGGCGGTCACGAGCCCGTCTGCGGTCATCCCGGTGCCGTCGTCGACCACGGCGATCCACGAGTCCCGTCCAGCCCAGGTGAACTCGACGTCGATTGTGGATGCCCCGACGGAGATGCTGTTGTCCACGAGATCTGCGATGGCGGCCGGCAACGAGTACCCGAGCGAGCTGAGGGAAGCGACCATGCCCGCAGGTTCGGGGGCGGCGATGTCGTACATCATGCTCGGTTCTGGTCTCGCTTCCCGTTCTGACTACCGCTTCGGTGCGCGCCCATCCGGGGGAACCGGACGAGCGAAGGCTGCGGGGACTGCGCGCACGGAGCATCGGCGCCGCTCGCTCTCGCCCCCGTCCCAAGGCACCCCAGGCAGATGGTAGTAGGGAGTCGAAGCATTGGCTGCTACACCTGTCAGATCGGTGCATCATCCACCAGTTGTCCAGCCGTCACCACACAGCACAGGTGATCCGCTGAGCCCAAGCCGCAGCGCGGACGCCGAGCGGTCTTCTTCTCCGCGGGTTTGATCAATTGGCTTGTGCTGGACGGAAGCGAGGCGGTACCACGGCGGTATGCACCGCTGGACTCCTCTCAATGAGCGTCAGCTTGGGCTTGATCCGCTTTGACGGACACTCCTGATCAGGGGCTTCGGCCCCGGAAGGATGATGTCCATCATGGAGAGCATGGGGAAGAAGAAGCCGA
>NZ_JBFAJO010000071.1:0-44205 GCF_040655255.1 Kitasatospora sp. NPDC050463 | reverse complement strand
GAAGATCACGCAGATCTACGAGGGGACCAACCAGGTCCAGCGCATCGTGATGGCCCGCAACCTGCCGTAGCGGGTACCGGCGGGGTACCCCGGCATCCCGGCGCACGTCCCGGCCGAGGCGTTCGGCCGGGACGTCTGCCTGTTGTGAAAACTCCATAAAGACCGTGCGGTCGAATCGGTTGCGTTGCGCACCTGAACGACCGTCAATGCCCTGGCAATGTGGCAGATGAGTCCACGACGCCCCGCACTCGCCCGTGCGGGGAGTTGTGTCTCTCTCACAATCTCCACAACAAGCAGGGGGTTCGGCCGATGAGTCATGACAACGACCGCGTGGTGGTCACCGGGCTCGGCGCGACGACGCCGCTCGGCGGGGACGTCGCCTCGACCTGGGCCGGGATGCTGGCCGGGCGGTCAGGCATCCGGGCGATCGAGGACGAGTGGGCGGCCGGGCTGCCGGTGCGGATCGCCGGGCGGCTGAAGGTCGAGCCCTCCGAGGTGCTGGACCGGGTGCAGGCCCGGCGGATGGACCGCTGCGAGCAGGTGGCGCTGATCGCCGCCCGGCAGGCCTGGGCCGACGCGGGCAGGCCCGAGGTGGATCCGGAGCGGTTGGCCGTGGTGATCGGCACCGGTACCGGCGGGGCACTCACCATGCTCGGGCAGGACGACGTCCTGGAGGCGTCCGGGGTGCGGAAGGTCTCCCCACACACCGTGCCGATGCTGATGGCCAACGGCCCGGCGGCCTGGGTGAGCATCGAACTTGGCGCGCGGGCCGGTGCGCACACCCCGGTGAGTGCGTGCGCGTCCGGGGCGGAGGCGATCGCGATGGGCCTGGACCTCATCCGGCTCGGCCGGGCGGACGTGGTGGTCGCGGGCGGCGCCGAGGCCTGCATCTGCCCGCTTCCGCTGGCCGGGTTCGCCCAGGCCAGGGCTCACTCCACCCGCAACGACGAGCCCGAGCTGGCCTCCCGTCCGTTCGACGTCGGCCGGGACGGCTTCGTGATCGGGGAGGGCTCGGTGGTGGTCGTCCTGGAGCGGGCCGCCTTCGCCGCGGCCCGGGCGGCCCGGGCGCACGCCACGCTCGCCGGGGCGGCGGTCACCTCGGACGCGCACCACATCACCGCGGCCGCGGCCGAGGGCCAGGTCCGCGCGATGCGCCGGGCGGTGGCCGAGGCGGGCCTGGTCCCGGGCGACATCTCCCACGTCCACGCCCACGCCACCTCGACCCCGTCGGGCGATCTGGTCGAGGCCGAGTCGGTGGCCGAGGCGATCGGGCTCCACCCGGCCGTCACCGCGACCAAGTCGATGACCGGCCACCTCTTCGGCGCGGCCGGCGCGATCGGCGCCCTGGCCGCCGTGCTCGCCCTGCGTGACGGCGTCATCCCGGCCACCCGCAACCTCGACACCCTGGACCCGGCCGTGAAGCTGGACGTGGTGACCGGTGCCCCGCGCCGGGGTGCGCTGACCGCCGCACTCACCAACTCCTTCGGCTTCGGCGGGCACAACGCGACGCTGGTCTTCACCCCGGCACCGTGAGCCCCGGCACCGTGAGGGCCGGCGTCCTGAGCCCGGCACCGTGAGCCCCGGCGCCCGGCCGGGGAAAACCGTGCGACCGGCTCGGCCGCCGCTGGCTAGGGTCAGCGGCATGTCTACGTCATCACCGGCCCTGAGGCTGGAACCGGTCACCCCCCACACCGTCGACGCCGCACTCGCGCTGAAGGTGCGGCCGGACCAGGACCGGCTGGTCTCCCCGGTGGTCAAGTCGCTGGCCGAGGCGTACGTCCACGGCGAGCAGGCCTGGCCCCGGCTGGTCTTCGACGGTGACCGGCTGGTCGGGTTCGTGATGGCGTTCTTCGACTTCACGTTCTACCCCGACCGGCCGGGTGACCTGCCGCGCTCCGGCCTCTGGCGCCTCAACATCGCCGCCGACGCCCAGGGCGGCGGCTACGGGCGCTTCGCGGTCGAGCAGGTCTGCGCCGAGATCCGCCGCCGTGGCGGGCGCCGGGTGACGGTCACCTACGTACCGGGCGACGACGGGCCGGCCGGCTTCTACGCCCGGCTCGGGTTCCGCCCCACCGGCGAGTTCAGCGGCGACCAGGAGGTGGCGGAGCTCGAACTGCCGCAGGCCTGACCCCCGGGGTGGGCGAACGGAGCAGGAAGTCGGCCCGGCCGACCTCCTGCTCCTGCGCTGTGCGGGGCCTCAGCCGAGCAGCAGGTACTTGGTGGACGGGACGCCCTGCGTGTAGCTGCAGTCCGTGTTCCGGGTGCTCGTGCTGTACGTGAAGCCGGAAGGCACGGTGCAGGCCCAGAGGCCGTTGGCCGGCTTGCGGAGGTGGAAGGTCGTGGCCTGGACGCCGGGCTGCAGACTGCACGCGCTCGTGTAGGTGATGCGGTCGTAGGTGAACGCGGGGGTGCCCATGCAGGCGGTGAGGCCGTCGACGGGCGTCCGCAGATGGTAGGCGTTGGCCGACACGCCGGGCTGCTGGCTGCAGGCGCTGCCCCAGGTGATGGCGTCGTGGACGAAGCCGGGTGCGCCGGTGCACGCCGTCAGCCCGTCGAGGGGGGTCCGTAGGTGGAACTGCGGCGCGTCCCAACTGCCGGAGCTACAGGTCCGGTTCATGGACACCTGGTCGTAGACGTACCCGGCGGGGACGGTGCAGGCCCAGGCGCCGTCCAGCCCGTCGAGGGTGGCGGTGCTGGTGGTCGTGGCACCGGCGCCGGTCGCGGTGACGCCGCCGGACAGCAGCAGCGCCACCGCCGCGAGGGCGGTCAGGAGCAGGCGGGCGCGGCCGGAGCGGGCGGGGCGGGCGGTGCGTGCGGTGGACATGGGACTCCCCGGAGGTGGTCGGTGACATGGGATCGCACGGTGGTGCGGGCGTACGTGCGCACCCGCTGCCGCCGCCGGTTCTAGCACGGGCCTCCGGGCCGCCACCCGGCATGGCGCCGCGGTCGGTCGCGGCGACGACCGCCGTCCACTCCCGCCCGTGCCGAACCTCCGCCCCGTCTCAGCCGATCAGCGCTGCCGCCTGCTGCCGCGCCTGGCGCAGCCACTGCGCGCGGACGGCGTCGGCGGAGTCCGTCACCGTACGGAAGACGATCCGCCGTACGTCCGTCACCCCGACGTACGGCAGCACGCAGGCGGCCCAGATCCGTTCCAGCGGATCGCCGAACTCGTCCCGCTCGCGCTCCTCCGGGGTGTCGGAGGTGTTCAGCACCAGCGCCCGCCCCGCGCGGAGCAGGCCGGCCGGCTCGCCGTCCGCCGTCCCGAGCTTGTACGCCACGCCGGGCACGAGCACCCGCTGCACCCACCCGGTCAGGACGGCCGGCGGCATGCCCCACCAGTTCGGGTGGACCAGGACGAGCGCGTCCAGCGTGGCCACCTCCGCCCGGTGCAGCGCCAGTTGGGCATCGTCCGTGCCGGCGGTGGCGGCGACGGTGCCGGTCTCCTCGGCGGTCAGCGCGGGCGGGAACCCCTCCGCGCAGAGATCGTGCGCGAGCACCTCGCAGCCGCGTCCGCGCAGTTCGTCCACGACGGCCTCGAACAGCGCGTGGTTGAAGCTGCCCGGCCGCGGGTGCGCCAGATAGACGCCGATCCGCCTGGTGTCCGTCGGTCCGCTCATGTCCCGTTCCCCCCTCGTCTGTTGCTTCGGGGCGATGCTAGGCCCGCCGGCCCGCCTGAGGCAGGCACCGGCCCGGCTTCCCGCCCGACCCCCCGGCCCGTCTCCCCGCCACCGGCCCGCCTGCCCCCGGCCCGTTCGCCCACGCCCGTTCGCCCGCGCCGGCCGAGGCCGAACACCGCGGGCCCGCACGGACCCGAGCACGCCGCACACGGGCTGTCGCACCCCGTCACCGCAGATGGGGCCGTCGCGCGTGAGGGGGGGCGGCATGCCATGATCGCTGTATGGGTTCCAACGTTTATTTCGACATTGCCATCAACGACGAGCCGGCCGGCCGTATCGTCTTCAAGCTGTTCGACGACATCGTTCCGAAGACCGCCAAGAACTTCCGTGAGCTGGCCACGGGCGAGCACGGCTTCGGTTACAAGGGTTCTTCGTTCCACCGCGTCATCCCGGGCTTCATGCTGCAGGGCGGCGACTTCACCCGCGGTGACGGCACCGGCGGCAAGAGCATTTACGGCGAGAAGTTCGCGGACGAGAACTTCACGCTGAAGCACACCAAGCCGGGCCAGCTTTCGATGGCCAACGCGGGCAAGAACACCAACGGCTCGCAGTTCTTCATCACCACGATCGTGACCGACTGGCTGGACGGCAAGCACGTCGTCTTCGGCGAGGTCGTCGAGAACCTCGACCTCGTGTCGAAGATCGAGTCCTACGGCTCGCAGAGCGGCCGCACCTCGGCGAAGATCACCATCACCGACTCGGGCGTCGTGGCCTGAGCCCGATCCCCTGACGGTCCGAGGAGCAGGAAGTCGGCCCGGCCGGCTTCCTGCGCCCCAGGCCCCGACCGTGCGTCGCCCGGCCGGTCGCACGTCCCGCGCCCTACGTCCAACGGCCGATGGCCCGGCGACCGCCGACACGCTGGAATGGGCGGCGTGGATCACCCTCCGGCCCTCGACGGCCTCACCGACACCCAGGTGGACGCCTACCTGGCCCGGATCGGCGTGCTGCGCCCCGACCGGCCCTCCCCGGTCGCCCTGGCCGAGCTGCACCGCGCGCACCTGGGCACCGTGCCGTTCGAGACGCTGGGCATCGGGCTCGGGGAGCCCGTCCTCCTCGACACCCCCGCGCTGTTCGAGAAGCTCGTCACCCGCCGCCGCGGCGGCTTCTGCTACGAACTCAACGGCCTCTTCGCCGAGCTGCTGCGCGCGCTCGGCCACCGGGTGGAGCTGCTCGGCGCCCGGGTCTTCGACGGCGACCGGACCGGCCCGCCGTTCGACCACCTCGCACTGCGGGTGGACCTGGACGAGCCGTGGCTGGCCGATGTCGGCTTCGGCCGGTTCAGCCACCTCCCGCTGCGGCTGGACGAGCGCGGCCCGCAGCGCGACCCCGGTGGCGAGTTCACCCTGGTGCCGCACGGCGGCGACGAGCTCGACGTGCTGATGGACGGCCGGCCGGAGTACCGGCTCGGCCTGCGCCCCCACCGGCTGGCCGACTTCGTGCCGACCTGCTGGTGGCAGACCACCTCGCCCGACTCGCACTTCACCCGATCGTCGACCTGCTCGCGGCTCACCGGGGACGGTGGCCGGATCACCCTCGGCGGTGGCCGGCTGATCCGCACCGGCCCCGACGGCACGCGCACCGAGGAGCTCCTCGACGAGGCCGATGCCCTGGTCGCCTACCGCGAGCTCTTCGGCATCACCCTCGACCGGCTGCCCCCGGTCCGCGCCGCCTGAGCGGCGCGGGACTCAGGCGTTCCCCGGCGCGGGCACGTAGGAGCGGGCGGCGGCCGGCACCCAGGAGTCCTCCCGCAGCCCCACCTTGCGGGCCGGGGCGCCGGCCCAGATCTCACCGGGCCCGGTGGACCGGGTGAGGACGGCGTTGGCTCCCACGACGGTGCCGGCGCCGACGGTCAGCACGCCCTCCTTGCAGACCACCTTGGCGCCCGCGCAGAGCACCGCGCCGTCCTCCACCACCACCCGCCGCATGGCGCTGCGCTCCTGCGGCACCCACGGGTCGGCCCGCCCGATCGTCACGCCGTTGTAGAGCGTCACGTCCGCGCCGAGTGTCGTGCAGGGGTGCAGCACGGTGCCGAAGCCGCGGTGGAACACCGTCAGCCCCGGCCCGACCTCGGCCGCCGCGGGGACCTCCATCCCGTACAGCGCGAGCGCCTCCTGGACCAGGCGGCCCAGGAGGCGGTGACGGCGGCGGTAGATCAGCGCGGTGACGAGAGACATCCACCCATTGTGTCGAGTATGTTACGCGGCGTCACGCAGTGGCGGGGGTGTCACTTCAGGTCCGGTACGGCGGTGTCGTTCTTGAAGGCGTCGAAGACCTGCTTGGCCTTGGCGGTGTCCCACTTGACCGCCGATTCGCCGGTGTTGGTCCTGAAGTCCGGGTTGGCGATCGGGACGGTGATGCTCTTGCCGCCGCCGCCGTTGACGTCCTTCATGGCGAGGAAGAGCGAGCCGAGGTCGGTCAGGCCGGCGTCCTCGTCGACGATCAGCGTGCCGAGGCCGGAGTCCACCAGCGGGTAGAAGGTGAACGGGTTCAGCACGGTGGCGGGGGAGGCGGCCTGCTTGGCCAGGGCGCCGAGGAACTTCTGCTGGTTGCGCATCCGGCCGAGGTCCTGGTCGGCCATCTGGTGGCGCTGGCGGACGAAGGCGAGGGCCTGGGTGCCGGTCAGGGTCTGGCAGCCGGCCTTGAGGTCGAGTCCGGAGTCCTTGTCCTTGACGTCCTGGTCGATGCACATGTCCACGCCGCCGACCGAGTCGACGATGCCGACGAAGCCGGCGAAGCCGATCTCGGCGTAGTGGTCGATGCGCAGGCCGGTGTTGAGCTCGACGGTCTGCGCGAGCAGCTTGCCGCCACCCGACGCGAAGGCCGAGTTGATCTTCGAGGTGGTCGCCTTGACCGTCTTCCCGTTCTCGCCGGCGTGCTCCGGGATCGGCACCCAGGAGTCGCGCGGGATGCTCATCAGGGTGTTCCCGCCGTCCCCGACGTGCAGGATCATCATCGAGTCGCTGCGCTTGCCGCCCGCGTGACCGGTGTGCAGGTCCTCCTCCTGGGAGTCGGACAGGCCGTTGCGGCTGTCCGAGCCGACGATCAGCCAGTTGGTGCCCTTCCCGGCGGCGGGGCGGCCGGGGTAGTCGGCGAGCACGTTCTCGTGGTTCAGCTTGGAGTCGGCCCAGAACCAGGTGGAGACGGCGGTGGCCAGCATGACGATCAGGAGGCCGAACACCGACCACTTGATGATCCGGCGCCGGGGCCAGCGCGAGGGCCGGGCGGAGGGCGGCCGACTGTCGCCCGGGGCTATCGGCCCGCCGGGTCCGCCGGGTCCGCCGGGCGCCCCCGGGCCCTGCGCGGGCACGCCGGGACGGCTGCCCGGCTGCCCGTACGGCTGGGGCTGCCCGGGCGGCTGCGGCTGCCCGTAGCCCTCGGCCGGGCCGTACCCGGGCGGCTGGGCCCGGTCCCGGGCCGGCGGCTGCGCCTGGCCGTACTCCTGCGGCTGGCGAGGCGCCGGGGCCCCGGGGCCGCGGGGGTTCAACGAAGCCGGCAGCGGCGGCTCGGCCGCCGCGCCACCACCGCCGCGCCCGTATGCGCCGCCGCCGTTGCCGCCGCCGCCCGGGCGGCCCTCCTGCCACGTGTTCATGTGGGAGAGGATGCCCGACGCCGGGTGCGGTGACTCCCTCCGGGGCCCCCGCCGGGGCCCTTGTAGCAGTTTTGATGCACGTGGCGGAACGTTCCGCGGCAAGTTCTCGTGCCGGTCCACGGGCGGGCGCACGGAGGGTCGCGAAGCGGTCGCGGACGGCACCGGGGCGGGCACCGCCCCGCTCCGCCCGGCCGGCGCCCGTCTCACCATCCGTCTCACCCTGTGTTCGCCGACCGGAACGATCCTTGACCGGTTCGAACAGTGCGTGTTTGCATGACTGCCATGGATCAGCGATGGACCCTCACGCGTCGGCGGCACGTCGACCTTCAGCGTGTGTCCTGTTCGCTCTGTCGTGGCTGACGCGCGCCCGTCGAACCCTCTCCTCTCCGCGCACCCTTCCCCAGCGTTTCCCGCCGCCGCCCGCGCGGCGTGCCCTCCGCTGCCGTAGCGCCGTCCCGCTTCCTGCCCCGAGGTGAACCCATGGCCACCGTCCTGTCCGTTTCCGGCTCCCCGTCCGCGACCTCCCGCACCACCCGCCTGCTGCGCCACGTCGACGCGCAGCTCGAGTCCCGCGGTCACCACGTCGTCCCGTTCGAGGTGCGCAGCCTGCCCGCGCACGCCCTGCTCTCGGCGGACTTCTCCCACCCGGAGATCGTCGCGGCGCTGGAGCTGTTCGCCCGGGCGGACGGCGTCGTGATCGGCACCCCGGTCTACAAGGCGGCCTACTCGGGGCTGCTGAAGACCCTGCTGGACGTGCTGCCGCAGTACGCGCTGACCGGCAAGGCCGTCCTGCCGCTGGCCACCGGCGGCTCCACCGCGCACGTGCTCGCGGTCGACTACGCGCTGCGCCCGGTGCTCAGCTCGATGGGCGCCGGCCACATCACCCAGGGCTGGTTCGTGCTCGACCGCCACATCACCGTCCGGGAGGACGGCGCGACCGTGATCGAGCGCGAGACGGACGTGTTGCTGACGCCCGTGGTCGAGGCCTTCGCGACGGCGCTGGAGCGGCTCGCGACGCCGGCCCTCACCGGCTGACGGTCCGTCAGGAGCCGTCCCGTACGGGCCGACCCTGAGGAGGGCGGCGGCGACCCCTAGGGGGAGGGGCGCCGCGCCCCGTACAACTACGGTTGGGCTGCTTCATACCGGCGGATGACGAGCGGTTCGCTCGCCGCTCCTAACGTGGATCACATCCCCGCTCGTGCGGATCAGGACCGAGGTTCCGGCGAACCCGGGTCCTGGGCGCACCTGGTGGGTGGGGCTGACTCCCGGTCGAGGACTATCTCCTGCACCCTTTCGCGGGCCAGGTGGGGGCGACGAGGCTGGAGTCAACGGGTGGGCCCACTTCTGAGGAGAATCCAGTGACGACGGCAGCAGCAGCCGTGTACGACCCCCAGCTTCCCGGCGCCGCCGCCGCGGTGGCCGCCTCGGCGCGTCAGGTGACCAAGGCCTACGGCACGGGCGAGACCAGGGTCACCGCGCTCGACGCGGTGGACGTCGACATCCAGCGGGGCCGGTTCACCGCGATCATGGGCCCGTCCGGTTCCGGCAAGTCGACCCTGATGCACTGCCTGGCCGGCCTGGACACCGTCACCGAGGGGCGGATCTGGATCGGTGACACCGAGATCACCGGCCTGAAGGACAAGCAGCTCACCAGGCTGCGCCGGGACAAGATCGGCTTCATCTTCCAGGCGTTCAACCTGCTCCCGACGCTGAACGCGCTGGAGAACATCACGCTCCCGATGGACATCGCCGGCCGCAAGCCGGACACCGCCTGGCTGGACCAGGTCGTCGAGACCGTCGGCCTGGCGGGCCGCCTCAAGCACCGGCCGACGCAGCTCTCCGGTGGTCAGCAGCAGCGCGTCGCGGTGGCCCGGGCGCTGGCCGCCCGTCCCGAGATCATCTTCGGTGACGAGCCCACCGGGAACCTCGACTCCAGGGCCGGCGCCGAGGTGCTGACCTTCCTGCGCCGCTCGGTGGACGAACTGGGCCAGACCATCGTCATGGTCACCCACGACCCGGTCGCCGCCGGCTACGCGGACCGCGTGCTCTTCCTCGCCGACGGCGTCATCGTCGACGAGATGCACGCCCCGACCGCCGACTCCGTCCTCGAACGCATGCGCCGTTTCGACGGCAAGCGCACCAGCTGAGCGGGGACCGGGACATGCTGCTCAAGACCTCACTGAGGACCGTCTTCGCCCACAAGGGGCGGATGGTGCTCTCGCTTCTCGCGATCGTCCTCTCGGTCGCGTTCGTCTCCGGCACGCTGGTGTTCTCCAACACCGCCACCAGCACCTTCGACCGCCTCTTCGCCTCCACCGCCTCCGACATCTCCGTCCAGCCCGCCAAGAACGACGTCGAGGGCGACGACGGCGCGCCCCTGGGCAAGGTGTCGACCCTCCCGGTCGAGACCGTGCAGAAGATCGCCGCCACGCCGGGCGTGAAGACCGCGGTCGGCCAGGTGTTCACCCAGGACGCCATCCTGGTGGACCCGGTCACCAACAAGGCGATCGGCCCGACCAGCGGCGCGCCCACCCTGACGGGCAACTGGACGGACACCCCGCGCAACTCGGTGGAGATCACCTCGGGGCACACCCCGCAGGGCGGCGACCAGGTCGTGCTCGACGCGGACACCGCCAAGAAGGCCGGTCTCGGCCTGGGCGGCAAGCTCCGGGTGATAGCCGGCAGTGGCAAGTACGACTTCACCATCGCCGGCATCGCGACCTTCAAGACCACCAACCCGGGTGCGGCCCTCGCCTTCGTGGACACCCCCACCGCCCAGCGGGTGCTGCTCGGCGCCACCGCTTACACCTCGGTTGAGGCCTTCGGCGACGGCAGCCGTTCCGACGAGCAGCTGAAGGCCGACGCGCTCGGCGCGCTGGGCGCCGGCTACCAGGTGAAGACCGCGGCGCAGCAGAAGGAGGAGAACAACAAGGACGTCGGCTCCTTCCTCGGCTTCATGAAGAACGCGATGCTCGGCTTCGCCCTGATCTCCGCCCTGGTCGGCGGCTTCCTGATCATCAACACCTTCTCCATGCTGGTCGCCCAGCGCACCCGGGAGATCGGGCTGCTGCGCGCCCTCGGCGGCAGCCGCAAGCAGGTGAACCGCTCGGTGCTGATCGAGGCGCTGATCCTCGCCGTGCTCGGCTCGACCGTCGGGCTCGGCGCGGGCCTGGGCCTGGCGGCCGGCCTGATCCAGCTGATGAAGGCCGTCGGCATGAACCTCAGTGCCGCGGACCTCCAGATCACCGCGGACGTGCCGATCGCCGGCTACGGCCTCGGCATCGTGGTGACGCTGGTGGCGGCCTGGTTCCCGGCCCGCCGGGCCGCCCGGATCGCCCCGATGGCGGCCCTGCGCGACCACGGCACCCCGGCCGAAGGCCACTCCAACGTCGTGCGGACGGTGATCGGTCTGGCGCTGACCGCCGGCGGCGGCGGCCTGCTGGTCCTGGCCGCCGGGGCGGAGAAGGCGGCCACTGGCGGGCAGTACCTGGGCCTGGGGGTGCTGCTCACCCTGATCGGCTTCGTCGTCCTCGGTCCGCTGCTGGCCACCAGCGTGGTCCGGGTGCTCGGCGCGGTGCTGCCGGCCCTGTTCGGCCCGTCGGGCCGGCTCGCCCAGCGCAACGCGATGCGCAACCCGCGTCGGACGGGTGCCACGGCCGGCGCCCTGATGATCGGCCTGGCGCTCGTGATCGGGGCCTCGGTCTTCACCTCCTCGGTGATCAAGTCCACCAACGAGCAGATCGACAAGTCGGTCGGCGCGGACTACATCGTCTCCGGTGGCCGTACCGGTCTCACCGCCGAGATGGTGAAGGCGGCCGAGAACACGCCGGGCATCGAGCACGTCACCCGCCAGCAGTTCGTGCCGGCCGTCTTCACCACCCCGGACGGCAAGGCGACCACGGAGGGCGTCTCGGCGGTCTCGCCGACCTTCACCGCCGACTTCAGGCTGCCGGTCAAGTCCGGCAGCGCGGATTCGCTCGGCCAGGGCGCGATCGTGGTCGGGGAGACCTTCGCCCAGGAGCACAACCTCAGGATCGGCGACCGGATCGGCGTCGACTACGGCAAGGGCCGCACCCAGACCCTGCCGGTCGGTGTGATCATGACCAAGGGCAACTCGCTCTTCGACGGCAACTACTTCATCGGCCTGGACACCCTCGGCAAGGCCGTCCCGGTCGCCGACCAGGGCAATGACGCGGTCGTCTTCGGCAAGGCCAGGGCCGGCTCGGACGTCGCCGCGACGCTCACCGCGCTGGAGGCCTCCTTCAAGGAGTACCCGCAGGTCAACGTGCGGGACCAGGCCGGCTACAAGGACCTCGTCCAGGAGCAGGTCAACTCCCTGCTCTACATCATCTACGGCATGCTCGGCCTCGCGATCGTGGTCGCGGTGCTCGGCGTCGTCAACACCCTGGCGCTCTCGGTGGTGGAGCGGACCCGCGAGATCGGCCTGCTGCGGGCGATCGGGCTCTCCCGCCGCCAGCTGCGCCGGATGATCCGGCTGGAGTCCGTGGTGATCGCCCTGTTCGGCGCGATCCTCGGCACCGGTCTCGGCCTGGCCTGGGGCATCACCGGTCAGCAGGTTCTCAGGGACCAGGGCCTGGCCACGCTGGCCGTCCCGACCGGCACGATCGTCGCCACGCTGATCGCCTCGGTGGTCATCGGCCTGGTCGCGGCGCTCGTCCCGGCCTTCCGGGCCGGTCGGATGAACGTCCTCGCGGCGATCGCGACGGACTGACCCCCGGATCGGGGGACCGGGGGACGGCGGGGGCCGGGTGCGCGACAGCGCCCCGGCCCCCGCCGCATGTCCTCCCCGCCCTGGACGGGGGGCTTACGGGCAGATGATGTCCGACGCCTTGTCGGCCGCCACCGGGGCCGAAGGAGCCGCCGGGGCGGGGGCCGTCGTCGCGGCGGGTGCCGGCGGCGGGGGCAGGGGCGGGGCGGCGGCCGCGGACGGGCTCGGACCGGGCGAGGCCGGGTAGTCCGCGCCCGCGTACAGCTGGAGGGTGGGCCCCAGCCCGGGGACGGCGGCCGACTCGGCGCCCGGCAGCGCGGCGGCGAGCGTCCGGGCCGACTCGGCCCAGCGCGGGTCGTAGCGGATCACCGTCCGGCCGGCCGCCGTCCCCGTCGGGGCGTTGGACGGCGAGCCGGTGGTCGAGAAGCCCGCCCGCCGCAGGTCGCCGTCGACCCGGGCGCCGAGCCCGGGGACCCCGGCCGCGTTGAACACCTGGACGTGCACCTGCTCGGGCGCGACGGTGGCCCCGACCGCCGACGCCACGGCGGTCGGTGCGGCGGACGTGGCGACGGCGGACGCGGCGACGGGGGAGGCGGTCGCGGAGGCCGTGGCCCCGCCCGGGTAGGCCCCGGCGTCCGGCGCGCCGCCCGGGCCCGTCTGCGCCGCGCCGCCCGGGCCCGTCTGCGCCGCGCCGCCCGGGCCCGTCTGCGCCGCGCCGCCCAGGCCGGTCTGCGCCGCTCCGCCCAGCGGCCGCCCCGCCCGCACCGCGTCGAACAGGGCCTTCGCCCCCGCCTGGTCCCAGAGCACGGTCGAACCCCACCCGGGCACCTGGTGGTCCACATTCGCCAGCGGCACGGTCGCGAAGTCCGCCCGGCCGGCGGAGAGTTCCCTCAGCCTGGTCGCCAGGGTGATCAGATCGTCCGCGGTGAGGTCCTTGTCCGCCTTCACCGAGCCGAGCAGGCTGTCCGTGAGCCTGGCCAGCCGGACGGGGTTGAGCAGGGTCCCGCTGTCGGCCACCTGGTGCAGCAGCTGGGCGACGACCTTCTGCTGGCGGTGCATCCGCCCCAGGTCGGAGCTGCCGTCGACGTGCCGGGCGCGGACGTACTTGAGCGCGCCGGCGCCGTCCAGGGTGCTGGTGCCGGCCGGCAGGTCGAGGCCGGAGTACTCGTCCTTGAGCGGCTTGGCGGTGCAGACCCGCACTCCGCCGACGGCGTCCACGGCGGAGACGAACCCGGCGAAGTTCACCTGGAGGTAGTGGTCGATCCGCAGCCCGGTGTTCTGCTCCACGGTGGCGACGGTGAGTTGCGGCCCGCCCATCCCGAACGCGGCGTTGACCTTGCCCCGGCCGGCCGGGACCTCCTTGCGGGTGACCTGGTCCCGGTGGGCGGGGATGTCCACGTACGAGTCACGCGGGATGCTGATCACGCTGGCCCGGGAGCCGTCCCCGGCGACCTGGACGATCATCATGGTGTCGGTGCAGTGGCAGGCCTCGCCCCCGGCGTGCAGCAGGTTCTTGAGGGTCTTCTCCGGGATGCCGTCCCGTTCGTCGGTGCCGACCACCAGGAAGGTGGTGGAGCTGTCGTCGCCGGGCCGGGCGACGTCGCCGCTGAAGGCGTCCACCCGGTCGATCGAGCCGAGGCCGTGCAGGACCGCCCAGCCGCCGCCGGAGGTGGCGAGGACGCCGAAGGCGATGCCGGCGGCCAGTCGGCGGGGCCAGCGGCGGCGCCGTCCGGGCAGGGCGGAGAGGGGGGAGACGGGCATCTCTCGGATGGTAGGGGTGGCCCGCTCCGGGGTGGGTGAGGGCGCGCCGGGGGCGGGGAGTACGGTGGGCCCGATCGGCGAAACGTTCCTTCAGCGCCGGGTCCGTGGAGTCGCCCAGACCGGGGCAAGACGGAGACCCGCCCGCACCGGTACGGTTGGCCCCGATGAACACCAAGGCTGCTGAGGAGCTGCCGGCGGTCTCCGTGATCATGCCGGTGCTCAACGAGGAACGACACCTGCGCACGGCCGTCCGGCACATCCTGGAACAGGACTACGCCGGGCCGATGGAGGTGGTGATCGCCCTCGGTCCGTCCTCCGACCGGACCGCGCAGATCGCCGCCGAGCTGACCGCCGAGGACGCACGGGTCAGGACGGTGGAGAACCCCACCGGTCGCACCCCCGCCGGGCTGAACGCCGCGATCCGCGGCTCCAGCCATCCGATAGTGGTCCGCGTCGACGGCCACGGACTGCTGACCCCCGGCTACATCACCACGGCGGTCCGGCTGCTCGGCGAGATGGAGGCCGCCAACGTCGGCGGCATCATGCACGCCGAGGGCGAGACCGAGTGGGAGAACGCGGTCGCCGCCGCGATGACCTCCAAGATCGGCGTCGGCAACGCCGCCTTCCACACGGGCGGCCTGGCCGGCGCGGCGGACACCGTCTACCTCGGGGTGTTCCGGCGCGAGGTGCTGGAGCGGCTCGGCGGCTACAACGAGGAGTTCGTCCGCGCCCAGGACTGGGAGCTCAACTACCGCATCCGGCAGGACGGCGGGCTGGTCTGGTTCACCCCGCAGCTGCGCGTCACCTACCGGCCCCGGCCCAACGTGCGGGCGCTGGCCAAGCAGTACAAGGACTACGGCCGCTGGCGCCGGGTCGTCACCCGCTATCACAAGGGCTCGGTCAACCTCCGCTACCTCGCCCCGCCGGCCGCCTTCCTGGGGGTGACGCTCGGCCTGGTGCTCGGCGCCGCCGTCCATCCGGCCTTCCTCGCGGTGCCCGGCGCCTACCTGCTCGGCATCGTCGGCGGCGCACTGGTCGAGGGCCGCGGCCTCTCGGCGAAGGCCAGGGCGATGCTGCCGGTGGCCTTCGCGACCATGCACCTCAGCTGGGGCTTCGGCTTCCTCACCTCGCCGCGTTCGCTGGCCCGCCGGGTGATCGCCAGCCGGGCGCCCTCGGCCGCCGACGTGGTCACCGAGGCCCGCTGACCCGATCCGGCCAATCCCCCCGACCCGCCCTCACCGCCCCCGCCCCGCCGCTATCGTCGGGCGCCATGGGGACAGTTGAGGGCGGGTTCGTCGTCGGTGCCCGCGTCGAGCCGAGCGCGGACGTGGACGGGCGGGCGGTGCTCGGCGCCGGGACGACCGTCTGGCACCTCGCCCAGGTGCGCGAGGACGCGGTGATCGGCGCCGACTGCGTCATCGGACGCGGCTCCTACGTCGGTCCGGGCGTGCGGATCGGGAACCGCGTCAAACTGCAGAACCACGCGCTGGTGTACGAGCCCGCGGTGGTCGAGGACGGGGTGTTCGTCGGCCCGGCGGCCGTGCTCACCAACGACCTCTACCCGCGCTCCGTCGACGTCGACGGCCGGCTGAAGCGCGGTGACGACTGGCACGCCCGTGGGGTGACCCTCCGGGAGGGCTGCTCGATCGGCGGCCGCGCGGTCCTGGTCGCCGGGGTGACGGTCGGCCGCTGGGCGCTGGTCGCGGCCGGCGCCGTGGTGCACCGGGACGTCCCGGACTTCGCCCTGGTGGTCGGTGTGCCGGCCCGCCGGATCAAGTGGGTCGGACGGGCCGGTGAACCGCTGGAGCCGGAGGGCGGGGACCGGTGGCGCTGCCCGCGCACCGGCGAGCGGTACCGCGAGACGGACGGCCTGCTCGCCCCGCTCTGAGGTTCACTTCGCGCAGACGTCGGTGTCGTCCGCCTGGACGCGCTGGAGGTCCTTGGGCGCCTCGGTCGGCGCGGCGGCGGCGCTCGCGCTCGCGGCGGCCAGCACGTCCTTGCCGAGCACCACGGCCAGGCCGTCCCTGCCGCCCGCCTTCGGGTCCTCCTTGACCGCGTCGGCCGGCAGTCCGAGGGAGGCGGCCAGCGCGGCCGCCTCGGCGGCCTTCCCGGCCGGGTAGGACACCGAACTGATGGGCGTGGCGGCCGCGTTGGGGGCGGTCGTGGCTTTGGTGAAGCCCTTCGCCCGGAGCTTGTCGACGGCCTGCTGGGCCTGCCCGGGTGTTCCGCTGCCGTTGCGCACCGCCACCCGGACGTCCTTGGCGTCCACCGGCGGGGTGGTGGCCGTCGGGGAGGGAGCGGCCGGCGTCGCTTCGGCGGCGGCGGCGTCGGGCGCGGCGGTCCCGGTCAACGAGCGGTCGTCGGCGACCAGCGAGAACACCTGGGCGGCGTCCGGCTGCTTGAGAACCAGCCGGTTCTCGTCCTTCGGGTCGTCCAGCACCGGCACGGTGGTGAAGGTGATGTTCTTGGTGTCGACCTTGCTGATGTCCAGCGCCAGGTCCTTCAGCTTGTCGACGCTGCCGATCCCGTCGTCCACGGTGAGCGCCTTGGTGGCGGCGTCGGCGAGCTTCCACAGTTTGGTGGGGCTGGTCAGGGTGTCGCTGCTCTTGATCGAGCGGATCATCGAGCTGATGAACTGCTGCTGCAGCGGGATCCGGGTGAGGTCCCCGCCGAGGCCGACGGCGTGCCGGGTGCGGACGAAGGCCAGGGCCTCGTCGCCCTGGACGACGTGCCGGCCCTTGGTCATCCTGAGGTGCGAGTCCGGGTCGTTGATGTCCTTGCCCGCGCACACCTCGACCCCGCCGACGGCGGTGGAGAGCGACTTCACGGCGTCGAAGTCGACCATCACGAAGTGGTCGACCCGGATTCCCGTCATCTTCTCGACGGTCTTCCAGGTGCAGCCCGGATCGCGGCCCTCCTGCCCGAGGCTCTCGTTGAACATGGTCCGCGCCGAGCCGGGGATCTTTTTGCCGCCGGTGATCTCGCACTCGGGGATCGGCACCATCAGATCGCGCGGAATGCTGATCACGGTCGCATTGCTGCGGTCCTTGGCGACGTGGAACAGCAGCGTGGTGTCCGCGTGCCCGGTGCTGCCCTCGTCGCCGTACTCGCGGCCCAGGCCCTCGCGGCTGTCGGTGCCGATGACCAGGATGTTGAGCGCGTCGCCGGCCGCCTTGGGCCGCTCCGCCTCGCTGCCCAGCTGCACCTTGACGGCGGTGAGGTTGTTGTTGAAGTGCTGGTACGCGTAGTACGCCCCGCCGCAGCCGGCCGCCAGTACCAGCGCGCCGACACCGGCCGTCCACTTCAGCGCCCGCCGGCGGGGGCGTTCGGCGGCGGCCTGGCGGCGCCGGGCGGCCCGGCCGGCGGTGGGGCCGGGTGCCCGGCGGCGCTGGACCGGAATGCCCGCGGCCCGGTCCTGCCCGCCGTCCGGGCCGGGCATCCTGCCGAGGCCCCCGGCCGGGGGGAACTGCTGGTCGGCGGGGTCGACCTCCTGCCGGTCCTGCTGCACGGGGCTTCCCTCCCTCCGACCGTCCACGGGTGACGCGTCTGCGCGCCGACCCGGACACACTAGACGAGTCGCGTGCGGGAATTGTTCCTGATGTGATCTCCGCCATGGTCGGGAAGAGCAATTCGCCAGGTGCGTCGCGGTTCCGGGAATTCCCCGGGAAAGCCTTTGAAGACCATGATCTGTACACAAAAGGGTGACCCCGTACGGCGGTCAACGGATCGTGCAGGCATCCACGTCCGCGGTGCGTCCCTCGAAGGAGGGCGGCGCGGTCGCGCCGGGTGACGCGCCGGCGGCCCGGTCCGATCCGGTCGTCGCCGCGCCCGACGGCCCCGGGCTCGCGCCCGCCACCGCGGCGGGATCGGGGGAGCCCGGCGGGCGGACGGTGATCGACCGGTCGTCACGCAATGCCGCGAACAGCTGGGTGGTCTGCGGTTGCACGAACTCGTCCCGGTCCGAGTCGAAGCGGTACGGCCGGCGCGGCGCCGTCAGGAACACCACGTTCGCGGACGGGATGCCGCGCAGGTCCTGGGTCAGGTCGTAGAGCGCGCCCAGCGAGGAGAGGCCGCCGTCGGCCCTGACCGAGGAGGTCGCCGCGTCCAGGACCGGCCAGAGCCGGGCCGGGTTCAGAAGGACGCCCTGGGACTCCACCTTGCGGATCAGGGCGGACAGGAACTGCTGCTGACGGCCCATCCGCTGGGTGTCGCTGCCGTCGCCGAGGGTCTCCCGGGCCCGGACGTAGCCGAGCGCCTGCTCGCCGTGCAGGGTCTGTCGGCCGGCCGGCAGGTCCAGCTTGGCGTCCTTGTCGTGGATCGCCTGCGGGACGCACACCTCGACCCCGCCCACGGCGTCCACCATCGCCTTGAAGCCGCTGAAGTCGAGGATCACGTAGTGGTCCACCCGGATGCCGCTCAGCTGTTCGACGGTCCGGATCGAGCAGGCCGGACCGCCGGTCTCGAAGGCCGAGTTGAACTGGGCCAGCCCCGGCTTGCTCCGGGTGCCGTCCGGCTTCTCGCAGGCCGGCACGGTGACCATGACGTCGCGGGGGATGGAGACCGCGGTCGCGCGCTTCCGGTCCGCCGCCAGGTGCAGCAGGATCGTGGTGTCCGAGCGCTGCCCGCCGGCCTCGCCGTACGAGGCGTTGGCGCCGGTGCGGTCGTCGCTGCCGATCAGCAGGATGTTCTCGGCGCCCCTGGCCCCGGCGGTGCGGCTGGGCCGTTCGGCCTCCAGCCGGGCCAGCAACTGGTCGGTGGTCGAGTCGGTCCGGATGTTGCCGTCCAGCTTGCGGTAGGCGATCCAGAGCAGGGCGCCGCAGGCGACCAACAGGAAGGCGAGGGCGCCGGCGGTGATCATCAGCCACCGCCGGCGCCTGCGCCGGGGCTTGGTCGGGGAGTCCGGAATCGCGTGGGCGTCCCCGGACGGGGGGTTCTCGGTCGGGGGGTGCTCGGTGTCGTCCTCGGCCATGGCAGGGATACCTACCCGCCCGGCCGGACCCGGAGGTTACCCGAGGCGCAGTGTCACCCGTTCGGACTCGGTCCGCTTCTCCCACTGCTCGGCGCTCAGACCCTGCGAGTTGCGGCAGAGCACCACCGAGGCGCCAGCCGCGAGCGGGGCCAGCAGGCCGGCCTCCAGGCCCGCCCAGTCCTCGTACGAGTGGGTGGAGAGCACCCGGTCGCCGGCCGTGATGCCGAGCCGGGCCGCGCCCTCCCGGGCCAGCTGGACGGTCTGGTCGCCGGTCAGCTTCAGCGGCAGGCCGTCGATGCCGGTCTCCAGCGCGGGCGTGTCCGGGGTGACGGGGGAGTACGGCGCGAAGCGGTCGCCCTGGCCCGGCACCTCGGCGGCGTAGTCGAGGAAGCCGTCCGGGCGCTGCGGGAAACGGCCGCCGAGCGGGCGCAGGGCGAGGGCCACCCGCTCGCCCTCGCAGGCCTGGGCGGCCTCCAGGCCGTCCGGACCGCTGACCACCAGGTCGGCGGCGGCCGGGTCGCCGCCCGGCACCGCCGTCACCCCGACCGACCAGCAGGCCAGCAGCCAGACGGCGCTCTGCCAGTGGGCGGGCAGCAGGAGGGCGGCGCGGTCACCCGGACCGGCGTTCAGCTCGTCCTGGAGCAGGTTGGCGGTCTTGGCGACCCAGTTGTCGAAGGTCCGGGCGGAGAGCTCCACCCGTTCGCCGGTGGCGTCGTCGTAGAAGGTGACCAGCGGAGCCGCGGGGTCGACTGAGGGAGTGCCACCTCGCAGGAATGCGTGCAGCAGCTCGACGGGGGTTCGGGCATCGGCAGCGAAAAGCGCAGTCATGGTGCGCCCCAGCCTACGGCCTTCGGGTGGCCGACCGGGAGGGGTGGCGGACCCCGCGCGGGGCGGCACGGCCCACGCGGCGTTTTGCGGTGAACATCCCTTTATGGGTATCTCTTTGCCGGTCGCCGCACTCGCCGGCTGCACCGCCGTCCTGCTCCTCCAGCCGGTCACCGCCGCAGCCGTGACCGATCCCGCCCCGCAGCGCCGGACGTCGGCCGGCGGCGGCTCGGTCACCTCGCTGCCGCTGACGGCCGGCCGCGCCCCGGCGCCTCGCCCCACCGAGCCGTTCGAACTGCTCGGGGTCGGCTGGGACGGCCCCGCCCGCTCGCTCGCGGGCGGCTCCGTCCGGGTCCGTACGAGGGACGCCGTCACCCACGTCTGGAGCGGCTGGCACGAGTTGGAGGCGGACGGCGAGGACGGACCGGACACCGCCGCCGGCGGGGCGACGGCGCCGCTCTGGACCGGGCCGAGCGACGGCGTGGCGGTGCGGGTCACCCCCGGTCCCGCCGGGTTGCCGGCCGGCCTGCGGCTCGAACTGGTCGACCCCGGGCGCGGCGCCACCCCGGCCTCCGGCCGGACGCTGCCCGCCGAGCCGCCGGACGGGCACCGGGCCCCCCGGCCCGCCATCGTCACCCGGGCCGGCTGGGGCGCCGACGAGTCCCTCCGGGACCCGGAGGTCGAGTACACCGGCCCGGTCCGCGCGGTCTTCGTCCACCACACCGCCACCGCCACCGAGTACGCCTGCGCCGACGCACCCCGGGTGATCCGGGCGATCTACCAGTACCACGTGCAGGGCAACGGCTGGCGGGACATCGGCTACAACTTCCTGGTCGACCGCTGCGGCACCGTCTACGAGGGCCGGGCCGGCGGCGCCGAGCTCCCGGTGCACGGCGCGCACACCCTGGGCTTCAACACCGACTCGGCGGGTGTCGCGGCGCTCGGCACCTTCGTCACCGACGCCCCGCCGCCGCCCGTGCCGGACGGGCTGGCCCGGCTCGCCGCCTGGAAGCTCGGCCTGGCCGGCCAGGACGCCGCCGGCCGCACCCAGCTGGTCTCCTCCTCCGACGGCAGTCTTTTCCCCAAGGGCACCACCGCCACCTTCGACGCCGTCTCCGGCCACCGCGACGCCTTCAGCACCGAGTGCCCCGGTGCCACGCTCTACCCGCTGCTCCCGGCCGTCCGCACCCAGGCCGCCCTGCTCCAGGGCGGCGCCCGGTGGCCGGTCCCCGGGTGGTGAGTCCCGGATTTCTGGTCTAGACCGGTCCGGGTCCCTGGGGGACCAGCGCCCGCAGCTCGGCGGTCAGCGCCCGCGCGAGGTCCGGCCGCAGGTCGTACCGGGCCGGGGTGTTCTGCAGCAGGGCGATCCGCCAGCCCGCGCCCGCGTTGACGGCGATCACCGTCTGTAGGGCGTTGAGCTCCGGATCGAGGTCCTCGGCGTCGTCCGGCACCAGGCCCGCCACGGCGTCCAGCTCGGCCACCCCCGGGCCGAGCGCCCGGACCCGCCGAACCCTGGCGACGTACTCCGGGGTGGCGTGGTGAGTGAAGATCCGCCCCAGTTCGGCGGCGATCACCGACCGCCCGGCGTACCTGGTCCCGTCGAATCCGATCATCTCCCCGTCCTCGGCGAACGGCCCGGCGCACGCCGCACCGTCCCGCAGGTTCCAGCCGTCCAGTGCCCGGTGGTAGAGCGCCCGCACCGCGCCCTCGTCCGAGGAGGACAGCTCCGGCTGCCGCGTATCGTTCATACCCCCATGGTCGGCGAAGGCGGTGGAGCCGGACAGCGGAGGAGGCGCACGACGGTGACGGACGAGGCTGGGGGCGCGCAGGAGCGCCGCTGGCGCCCGGGCTACCCGCTCGACGTGCCCCGCACCCTGCTGCCCCTGCGGCGCGGCCCGGCCGACCCGGCCTACCGGACCACCGGCGACGGCGGGGTCTGGCGGGCCTCCCGCACCCCGGCCGGCGTCGGCACGCTGCGGGTGCTGGCCCGACCGGCCGACGGCGAGGTCGAGGCACGCGCCTGGGGGCCCGGGGCGGGCTGGCTGCTGGAGCGGCTGCCCGCGCTGCTCGGCGCCGGCGACGACCCGGCCGGCCTGGTGCTGCCGCCCGGCCCGCTGCGGGAGGCCCAGCGGCAGGCGGCCGGCGTCCGGCTCACCCGGACCGGGCTGGTGCTGGAGTCGCTGGTGCCCGCGATCCTGGAGCAGAAGGTCACCACCGACGAGGCGTACCGGGCCTGGCGGATCCTGCTGCGCGACTTCGGCACCCCGGCACCCGGCCCGGCCGAGGGCATGCGGGTGGCGCCGTCGGCCCGTGAGTGGGCGCTGCTCCCCGGCTGGGAGTGGCACCGCGCGGGCGTGGACCCGAAGCGCTCCGCCACCGTGGTGCGTGCCGTCCGGCTGGCCGCCCGGCTGGAGGAGGCCTCGGCGATGGACCACGCCGACGCGTTCGCCCGCCTCACCGCCGTCCCCGGCATCGGGGTCTGGACGGCCGCCGAGACCCTTCAGCGCAGCAACGGCGACCCGGACGCGGTCTCGGTCGGCGACTACCACCTCCCCAACCTGGTCGGCTGGGCCCTGGCCGGCCGCCCCCGCAGCGACGACGCGCAGATGCTGGACCTCCTGGAGCCCTACCGCCCGCACCGGTACCGGCTCTGCCGCCTGCTGCTGGCGGCCGGCGCCCGGGCCCCGCGCTACGGCCCCCGCCTGACCCCCAACGACCACCGGGGGCGGTGAGGAAGGGTGCCGACGGTGTACACGTCGAGGTGGACGCCCGTCGGCGACCGTCGTGACCTGTGCCGCCGGTAGACCCCTACCGCACCTCGACGAAGGCGGCCGCGCTGCGGGCCGGGCGTTCGCGAGGCGGTTCGGCCGGGCGGCCGACCGCGACGGCGCCCATCGGGTCCCAGCCGGCCGGCAGGTCCAGTGCCGCGCGGACGGTGTCGCGGCAGAACATCGTGGAGGAGACCCAGGCCGTGCCGTAGCCCTCGCCGGCCAGGGTGACCAGCAGGTTCTGTACGGCGGCGCCGATGGCGACGGTGAACATCTCGCGCTCGGCGGCGGCGCGGCGCGCGTCCGGGTAGTCGTGCGAGCCGTCCGTCACCAGGCACGGGACGACCAGGTAGGGCGCGTCGCGCAGGACGTCGCCGCGGGCGGTCCGCCGGGCGATCCGCGCGTCGTCCCAGCCGTCGAGCTCGCGCAGGTCGCGCTGCCAGGCGGCGAGCATCGCGTCCAGCAGCCGGGTGCGGACCTCGGCCGACTCCAGCAGGACGAACCGCCAGGGGGTGGTGTGGTGCGGGGCGGGCGCGGTGACGGCGGCGTCGACGGCGCGGCGGACGGCGCCCGGGTCGACCGGTTCGGGGGTGAACGCGCGGATGGTGCGCCGCAGGGTGACGGCCTGTCGGAGCGCCTCGGAGGTGCCCAGCCGGAACATGTCGTCGGCGGAGGCGCGCACCAGCGGCCGGGCGCCCTCGCCGTCCTCGGCGGTGACCAGGTGGCCGAGGCCGCGGACCACGGCGACCGGGGTGCCGGTGGCCTTGCCCTTGACCAGGTCGGCGGCGGCGGCGAGTTCGTCGGCGGTGGCGGTGACGGTCATCGCCAGCTCGTTGCCGTGGCTGTCCGTGCGACCGCGGTGGTCCTCCAGCGCGGGCAGTCCGGCGGCGCCGATCGCGACGTCGGTGAGGCCGTTGCGCCAGGGCCGGCCGAAGGTGTCGGTGAGGACGACGGCCAGCCGGAGCCCGGTGAGCTGCTGGAGGCGGACCCGCAGCGCGCGGGCGGAGGCGTCCGGGTCCTCGGGCAGCAGCAGCACGGTGCCGGGGGCGGTGTTGGAGGCGTCCACCCCGGCGGCGGCCATCACCAGGCCGTTGCGGTTCTCGACGATCCGGACCGGGCCGCGCCGGGCGACCACCCGGACGGTCTCGGCGTCGATCGCGGCCTCGCGGTCGGTGGCCCGCAGCACCCGCCCCTCCGCCTTGCTGACGATCTTCGAGGTGACGACCAGGACGTCGCCGTCCCGGTAGGTCGCGGCCTTGGCGATCAGCGCGGCGAGGTCGGAGTCGGCGTCGATCTCCGGCAGGCCCGTGACGGGCAGGATCTGCAGGGTCACGCCCGCACCCGCTCGGCGAGCTCCAGTGCGGCCCGGGCCATCTCGGCGGTGGCGGCGACGTCCGTCATCAGCAGCGGTACGGCCCGGCAGGCGATGCCGCCGGCCTCGACCGCGGCGACCGAGGCCTCGTCGGCGGTGTCCACCAGCCAGCCGTCGAGGAGGTCGGCGCCGTAGTTCAGGGCGACCGCCTCCGCGGTCGCCTCGACGCCGACGGCGGCCAGCACCTTGTCGGCCATGCCGCGCACCGGCGCCCCGCCGATGATCGGGGAGAGCCCGACCACCGGCGCCTGGGCGGCTGCCACCGCGGCCCGGATGCCGGGCACGGCGAGGATGGTGCCGATCGAGACCACCGGGTTGGACGGCGGGAACAGGATGACGTCGGCGGCCGCGAGGGCCTCCAGCACGCCGGGCGCGGGCTTGGCGGTGTCCGCACCGACCGGGACGATCGCCTCGGCGTCGACGGCGGCGTGCAGCCGGACCCAGTACTCCTGGAAGTGGATCGCCCGGGTGCCGTCCCCGTCCGTGATCCGCACGTGCGTCTCGACCCGGTCGTCACTCATCGGCAGCAGCCGTACGCCCGGCTGCCAGCGCACGCAGAGCGCCTCGGTGACCTGGCTGAGGGTGTACCCCGCGATGAGCATCTGGCTGCGGACGAGGTGGGTGGCGAAGTCGCGGTCGCCGAGCCCGAACCACTCGGGCCCGACGCCGTACTCCTTCATCTCGGCCTTGATCGACCAGGTCTCGTCGGTCCGGCCCCAGCCCTGCTCCTCGTGGATGCCGCCGCCGAGGGTGTACATCACCGTGTCGAGGTCGGGGCAGACCTTCAGGCCGTAGAGGTGGATGTCGTCACCGGTGTTGCCGATGACGGTGATCTCGTCCTGCGGGCCGAGGGCCTCCTTGAGTCCGCGCAGGAAGCGCGCTCCGCCGATTCCGCCTGCCAGTGCCACGATGCGCATGCGCCCATCCTGCCACGGCCCGACTGGCCGTCAGCCCGCTTCGCCGGGCCCGCCGCCGCCTGTCGTCAGTGGGCCTCGGCCTGCTCCTGCGGGTGCTGCTCGGGGACGGTGGTGCTGCCGTACTGGTTCATCTCGGTCAGGCCCGGCGTGTACAGGTGGATGGAGACGGCGGGTTCCAGCGCGCCGTTGACCACCTCGTGCAGGTAGCCGGAGGAGAACACCCGCTGCCGGCCCGGGCGCAGCGTGCGGGCGCTCTCACCGGTCTGCGTGAGGGAGCGCTCGATCAGTTCGCCCTCGACGACGGTCATCACCCCGGAGGAGACGCCGTGGTCGTGGAAGCCGCTGCTCTGGCCGGGCAGCCAGCTGAGCAGCCAGACCTCGTAGCCGGGGCCGGTCTCCAGTCGCGCGTACCAGCGGGTGAGCGCGTCGTAGCGGACCAGCGGCTCCCAGCGGGCCCGGTCGGCGGCGATCTCGCGGACCAGCCGGGCGTGGCCTGCGACGGTGGTGGGGTGGCCAGGCAGGTCGGTGCGGGCCAGGTGCGGGAAGGCCAGCGGGTCGCCGGCGATGGAGACGTCGCTCAGGCCGTCGGCCCAGCGGCGGGCGGGGTGGGCGGGTGCCGGGGGAGGGGCGGTGGGCGTCAGGCCACGGCGGGCGAGCTTGTTGCGGTCGCGGTTCCGCTTGCGGATGCGGTTCATGCGCACGGGAGTCGTCCTCGGAGTACGGCTGGTTCGACAGGGATCAGCCGGATCCGGGATGTCCTGGGGCGGGAATCGCGGGCGGCCTCTGTGCTTCCTGGGCGGCGCGCGGTGGGACTGCGGGCGCCTAGATACAGGAACAGAGGCGACAACAAGAGTTCACGGCACGGCGGAGCGTGGAACCGCTCCGGGGGCTGGTGAACTCTGACATGAGGGAAAGGAGACCGCATCCGGCGGTGCGGTGTCAACTCCAGAGCCGGGGCATTCGGGCGGGATAGGCCATGAACTACCCGATGGGGTGATAAATCACCCTCTATGTTTCGATGGGAAGATCGCCGGGAAGGCAGGCCGATGACCGACCTGTGACGATGACTGCGCGTCACACGGTGGCTGGTTGCGAAGGGTTCGACGGGATCCGGACTATTAGTCCGATGTGTCCGAATATGTACACTATTCGTAACGGCTTGGTGCCGGGGAGTGAATCCTGGCCCCAATACCAGAGCTCGGCTTGACTGGGCCAGAGTGACGCAACTGTAATTTCACTCGTGTCGTCAGCCGCACGAGGCCACGGCAACCACGGGGACGCCAAATAGGGGCAGAGGAGGCGCGCCACATGAGCGAGCTCTTTGAGCTGTTGATCGGTGACGGCATCGAGGAGGAGGAAGAAGAACTCGGTTGGCAGGAGCGCGCGCTGTGCGCCCAGACCGACCCCGAGTCCTTCTTCCCCGAGAAGGGCGGCTCCACCCGCGAGGCCAAGAAGGTCTGCCTCGCCTGCGAGGTCCGCTCCGAGTGCCTGGAGTACGCCCTCGCCAACGACGAGCGGTTCGGCATCTGGGGCGGTCTCTCCGAGCGCGAGCGCCGTCGACTCAAGAAGAGCGCGGTCTGACCGGGTCGGCCCCTGACCCTGCTGACCGTTCGACAATCGCACAGCTCGACGGGCGCCTCACCGCGATGGTGGGGCGCTTCCGTGTTCCCGGGCCCTTGCGCCGCCCGGTGCGCACGGCCTCTCCACGGCCCGCGGACGGCGGCGCCACCTGGAGCCGTTAGTGTGGTGCGCCATCCGGTTGCCGTTCACCGGCTGTGTCCACCGAGAACTGGGGCCCGCGCACTCGATGACCGTCTACAGCCACCAGAGCGGCTTCACCGCTGCCAGGCCGCCCGCCTATCCGCGCCACCTGGTCACCGCCGTGATCGTCTCGCACGACGGGGCCCGCTGGCTGCCGCAGGCCCTCGCCGGCCTGCTCGGCCAGGACCGCCAGGTCCAGCGGGTGCTCGCCGTCGACACCGGCTCGACCGACAGCTCCCCGCAGCTGCTCGCCGACACCCTCGCCGACTGGCTCCCCGAGAGCGGCCCGATCGTCCTCGGCCGCCGGACCGGCTTCGGCACCGCCGTCGGCGAGGCGGTCTTCAACAGCCCGCAGCTGCGCCCCGAGGACCTCCCCTACCGGCTCGACCCGTCCGGCTACGACCCGGTCACCGGCGGCTGGGACGACTTCGGCGACCCGCTCGGCCACGAGGACGACCTCGGTCGCGACGGCCCCCGCGAGACCCAGCCGGTCGAGTGGATCTGGCTGCTGCACGACGACTGCGAGCCGCAGACCGACGCGCTGCGCCGCCTGCTCCAGGTCGCCGACTCGACCCCCAGCGCCGCCGTCGTCGGCCCCAAGCTGCGCAGCTGGTACGACCGTCGCCAGCTGCTGGAGGTGGGCGTCAGCATCGCCCGCTCCGGCCGCCGCTGGACCGGCCTCGACCGCCGCGAGCAGGACCAGGGCCAGCACGACCAGGTCCGCCCGGTGCTGGCCGTCTCCACCGCCGGCATGCTGGTCCGCCGCGACGTCTTCGAGGAGCTCGGCGGCTTCGACCGGGCGCTGCCGCTGATGCGCGACGACACCGACTTCTGCTGGCGGGTCAACGCCGCCGGCCACCGCGTCGTGGTCGCACCCGACGCCGTGCTGCGGCACGCCGAGGCGGCCAGCCGCGAGCGCCGCGCGATCGACTGCGGCCCCTCCCACCCGCACCGGCTGGACAAGGCCGGCGCCGTCTACACCCTGCTCGCCAACTCCAAGGGCGTGCTCTTCCCGTACGTCCTGCTGCGGCTGGTGCTCGGCACCCTGCTGCGGGTGGTCACCAACCTGCTCGGCAAGGACCCGAAGCAGGCCTTCGACGAACTCGCCGGCCTCGGCCACGAGCTGGTCCGGCTGCCCCGGCTGCTGGCCGCCCGCAAACGCCGGGCCCGCCGGCGCGCCGCCGACGCCCTGGACGACCGCACGCTCTTCCCGGCGCCCGGAGCGACCGCCCGGCTCGCCGTCGAAGGCGTGATCGGCTCGCTCGGCATAGGGGGCGGCGACGACTCCGGGGCCGGCCGGCACGGCTCGGTCGAGGCCGGCCCGGGCGACGAGGACTCCGAGGACCTGGTCGTCGAGCAGTTCGCGCTGATCAAGAAGCTGGCCCGGCGCCCCGCGCCGGTCCTGTTCGCCGCCCTGCTGGTCTTCGCCCTGGCCGCCTGTCGCAGCCTGTTCGGCGCCGGCGACCTCTTCGGCGGCGCCCTGCTGCCCGCCGCCGACGGCGCCGGCGGCCTCTGGTCGATGTACGCGGACGCCTGGCACCCCGTCGGCACCGGCTCCACCGCGGCCGCGCCGCCCTACCTCGCCGTGCTGTCGGTGTTCTCCTGGGCGCTGTTCGACCACGCCGACCTCGCGGTCACCCTGCTGGTCGTCCTCGCGGTGCCGCTCGCCGCCGTCAGCGCCTACCTGGTCTCCCGGCCGCTGCTCGACTCCAAGCTGGTCCGCGCCTGGGCCAGCGCCACCTACGCCCTGCTGCCCGCGGCCACCGGCGCGCTCGCCCAGGGCCGGATCGGCACCGCCGTCCTGGCGGTCCTGCTGCCGCCGCTGGCCCGCGCGGCCGCGATCTCCGCCGGCCTCGGCATCCGCGCCGAGAGCGCCGCCAAGGGCGCCCGACCGGGTTGGCGCCCGGTCTGGATGACGGTTCTGCTGCTCACCCTCGCCACCGCCTTCGTGCCGCTGGCGTGGGCACTGGCGGTACCGCTCTGCCTGGCCGTGCTCGCCGCGGCCGTGGTGCGCGGCGGGGCGTTCGGCTCCGGCGGCGCCGCGCTGCGCCTGCTCGGGCTGCGCGTGCTGGTGATCCTCGCCGCCCCCGTGCTGGTGCTCGCGCCCTGGTCGCTGCAGGTGCTCTCGCACCCCCAGCGGCTGCTGCTGGAGGCCGGCCTGCCCGGCCTGCACGGTGGCGGCGCGAGCGGGTTCGGACTGCTCCTGGTCAACCCGGGCGGCGCCGGAGTGCCGCCGGTCTGGCTGTCGGCGGGCGTGGTGCTCGCCGCGCTGGCCGCCCTGCTGCGCGCCGACCGCCGCCGCGCGGTGCTCGCCGCCTGGGGCGCCGCCGGCGCCGGCCTGGTCTTCGCGGTCGTGGTCGCGGGCATCTCGGTGACCCCCGCCTCCGGCGGCCCGGCCGTTCCCGCGTGGGCCGGCCCGGCCTCCCTGCTCGCCGGCATCGCCCTGCTGGCCGCCGCCGCGATCGGCGCCGACGGCGCCAACGCCCGCGTCGCCGGCATCGCCTTCGGCTGGCGCCAGCCGGTCGCCGCCCTGGTGGTGGCCGCCGCGGTGCTCGCCCCGCTGGGCACCGGCGTCTGGTGGGCCGTCACCGGCGCCGACGGCCCGCTGCACCGGGCCCCGGCCGCCCAGGTGCCCGCCTTCATCGCCGAGGAGGCCGGTACCACCGACCGCGCCCGCACCCTGGTCGTCACCGGCGACCCGAAGGGCGGATCGGTCCGCTACACCCTCGTGCGCGGCGCCGGTCTGACGCTCGGGCAGGCCGAGTCCACCGTCGACCCGGCCACCGGCACCACCGACGGCCTGAACCGGGTGGTCGGCAGCCTGCTGGCCGGCTCCGGCGCCGACCAGGCCGCGGCCCTGTCCGGCTACGGCATCGCCTACGTACTGGTCGATCGGCCGCTGATCGGCGTCTTCAAGGACGTCCTGGACACCACCCCCGGCCTGGTCAAGGCCAACCAGGACGGCGGCGCCGCGCTCTGGCAGGTCAACGGCACCCCGGCGACCCGCGCCCTGATCACCGCCCCCGGCACCACCCCGGTGGTGGTCCCGGCCGGTGAGCGCGACATCGACACCACCGTCGCGGCCGGCTCCGAGGGCCGGGTGCTGCGTCTCGCCGAGGCCGCCGCCCCCGAGTGGAAGGCCACCCTGGACGGCGCCGCGCTGGAGGCCACCACCGTCGACGGCTGGGCGCAGGGCTTCAAGCTCCCGGCCGGCGCAGGCAAGCTGGTGGTCACCCGGGAGGGCAGTCCGCTGCACACCGGGTGGATCTGGGCCCAGCTGCTGCTCGGCCTGACCGTCCTGGTGCTGGCCCTGCCCGGCCGCCGCAGCCACAAGGACGACGACCTGCCCGAGGAGGTGGTCGCCGCCGCCGCGCTGGCCGCCGCCGCCCAGGCGCAGGCGCCCGCCCCCGGCAGCCGCCGGGCCCGCCGGATGGCCGAACGCGGCGAGGGCGGCGAGGGCGGTGACGGGGACGGCGGCGGCGGCGTGTACGAGGGCCGCCCGGGCGCGGTCCCGCAGCAGCCCGTCGGCGAGCAGCCGGTCGAGGCGGTCCGGGCGGCCGCGGCCGTCCAGGAGGCCGAGCCGTACGCCGACCCGTACCAGACCTACCAGCAGGCCGACCCGTACAGCTACGGCTCCTACCCGGCCCAGCAGCCGGTCGCCGCGCCGTACGGCGGCCAGGAGTACGGCTCCGACGGGTACCAGCCGCCGGCCTACCCGCAGGGCGGCCAGCCGGGCTACGAGCAGTACCAGCAGGACCAGCAGTACGGCTACGACCCCTACCAACAGGACGGGCAGCAGCCGTGGGTGCCGGGGCAGCCGCAGGGCGAGCCCCAGTACGACCCGAACGATCCCAACAACCCCAACGGGCCGAGCCGGTACCCGCACCACCACGGATCGGGGAGCTGACCCGCGATGAAGAAGCCCGCTTTCTCGAAGAAGCCCGAGGTCCGGCCCGGCGCCGGTGCGCCGGACGAGACCGCGTCCGGCCCGACCGGCCCCACGGGGTCGTCCGGAGGGACGAAGACGACCCAGTCGCTGCTGGCCGCGGCCGCGGTGCTCGCCGTGGTGTTCGGGGTCGCCGAGCTGCGCCCGCCGGCCGCCCCGGCCGGCGCGGACCAGGGCGGCGCGGCGGCCTCGGCGCAGGTCGAGCGGACCGCCGCGGTCTGCCCGCAGCCGCTGCAGGGCCTGACCGGCTCGACCACCGTCACCGCCTACACCCCGCCCGGCACCGGTGCTGACGCCGCCGGCGGGGCCGGCTGGGTGGCCGACGCCGCGGCGCCCGCCACCGCGCCGGCCGCGGCCCCGGCAGCGCCCGCACCGCCGGCCCCGGCACCCGCCGCCTCCGGCGCGCCCGCCGCGGACAAGGGCGGCGCGCCCTCCGACGCCCGGCTGAACCTGACCAAGCCCGGCACCCCCGTGGTCGCCCCCGCCGCCAACGGGGACACCGCCCCCGGCACCGGGGCCGTCGCCACCGGTGCCCTCGCGCCCGGCTTCACCGTCACCCAGACCACCACCGTCACCGAACAGCGCGGTCAGGGCCTCTCCGGCCTCACCTGCACCCCGGCCGGTACCAGCTTCTGGTTCGCCGGCGCCGGCACCGCGGGCGACCGCGCCGACTACGTCAGCCTGGTCAACACCGAAGCCACCGCCGCCGTGGTCGACATCAAGCTGTACGGCGACAAGGGCCTGATCGAGAACGACGCCGCCAACGGCATCACCGTCGCTCCCGGCAGTTCGCAGTCCGTCCTGCTGCCCACCATCAGCAAGGGCCCGGTCGCCGACCTCGCCGTGCACGTCGTCGCCCGTACCGGCCGGGTGGGTGCCGCCGTGCACGCCGCCGACGGCGCCAAGGGCGCCGACTGGGTGCCCGCCTCGGCCGACCCGGCACCCACCCAGGTGCTCCCCGGTCTGCCCGCCGACACCGCGGCCGCCCACCTGGTGGTCTGGGCCCCGCCGGAGGACGACGCCGACCTCAAGATCGAGCTCTCCGGCAAGAACGGCTGGTTCACCCCGGCGGGCAACGAGTCCATCCACGTCAAGGCCGGTCTGGTGGCCGCCGTCGACCTCGGCAAGGTCACCCGCGACGAGGTGGCCGGCCTGCGGCTCTCGCCCAGCGACGACAAGCACCCCACCCCGGTGGTGGTCGGCCTGCGGGTCGACCGCGTCGGCCCGAACGGCAAGTCCGACGCGGCATGGCTGGCGGGTGCCGCCCCGGTCGGTGCCCGCGCCACCGTGGCCGACAACCGCGGCGGCGGCCCGTCCACGCTCTTCCTCACCTCCACCGGTGAGGCCGCCACGGTCAGGGTCACCGCCTCGGCCGGCAGCGGCGGCGGAACCCCGGCCACCAAGGACGTCCAGCTGCCGGCCGGCGGCACGGTCGCGTTCCCGGCCCCCGAGCCCACCGGGCTGAACGGAAGCTTCGCGCTGACCGTGGAGACCGTCTCGGGCGGCCCGGTGGTGGCCGCCCGGATGCTGGCGATCACGAGCAAGGACGTGCCGATGTTCACCGTCCAGGCGCTGCGCGACGACCGCAGCAGCGTCAAGGTCCCGCGGGCCGCCCAGGACCCGGAGGTCGTGCTCCGCTGACGCCGTGCCGGAGGGGCGGTACCCGGGTACCGCCCCTCCGGCGTCGCGTCATTCCTCGTCGTAGCGCGGATCGATGGCGTCCGGGGACAGCCCCAGCAGCTCCGCCACCTGCTCGATCAGGATCTCGTGCACCAGGGCCGCGCGGTCCTCCCGCGACTTCGCCCGGATCTCCACCGGCCGGCGGTACACGACGATCTGGCTCTTGCGCCCCTGCCGGCCCGGCGACACCTGCCCCAGCGGCACCCCGCCGTCCGCGTCCGGGCCCTGCGCCTCGTGCAGCGGGACCTCCTGGACGGCGAACTCCACTTCGATCAACTGCGGCCAACGCCGTTCAAGACGCTCCACCGACTCGCGCACGTAGTCGTCGAACAACTCGGAGCGGGTGAGCGAGATCGGCACCTGCGGAGGCGCCAGCGGGCCGCGCAGACCCCTGCCGTGCCGGTCGCGGTGGCGCGGGCGGCGCGAAGGTCCCGTCGATGACTGCGGTGCAGAGCTGTCCATATCACTGCCGAGGGTAGTCCTTGGACGGTCGGAAGTGGACCACCCCGTCGGCGAATCGCCCGGGGCGGCGGGTGCACGCACGAGCGGGCGGGTCGGCGCGGGGGGCGCGTCGCGCGGAGCGCCCGCCGAGCGTGGCGAGGGGGCGTTCGAGGCGCGCGGACCGCGACACGGCACGCCCTGCGGACAGGCGGTCTTCGCTCCCCGGCGAGGAGTGCGGTACCGTCCACCCTCGTGAGCTCTGTACGTCGTTGTTCGCGGACCGCGTGCGGCCGACCGGCCGTCGCGACGCTGACGTACGTCTACGCGGACTCCACCGCCGTCCTCGGCCCGCTCGCGACCTACGCCGAGCCGCACTGCTACGACCTGTGCGCCGAGCACGCCGAGCGCCTCACCGCCCCGCGCGGCTGGGAGGTCGTCCGACTCGCCGCCGAGGCCGGCCCGCTGCGCCGCAGCAGTGACGACCTCGAAGCGCTCGCCAACGCCGTCCGCGAGGCCGCCCGCCCGCAGACCCCCCGTCAGGGCCGCGGCCCCGAGGGCGAGTCCACCGAGGCGGGCCGCCGCGGCCATCTGCGCGTGCTGCGCTCGCCCGACAACTGACGGTCGGTCCCGCCCGCACCGCGCTCGGAGCGTTCGTCCGACCCCGGTACGCTGCCCGTCTACCGCCTGCCCAACGGCGCGGTGCCCCGACATATCGTGACCCGGGGGTGGCCAGCCGCCCCCGGAAGCACATCGATCAGACAGAGACCAGGGTGGAGCCGCAGTGCGCGACCTCAAGCAGCTCGTGAAGGCGTACGACGTTCGAGGCGTCGTCCCGGACCAGTGGGACGAGAGCCTCGCGCGCGCCTTCGGCGCCGCGTTCGTGCAGGTCACCGGAGCGTCCGCGATCGTGATCGGCCACGACATGCGGCCGTCCTCCCCGTCGCTGAGCCGGGCCTTCGCCGAGGGCGCCGCGGCGTACGGCGCCGACGTGGTCGAGATCGGCCTCTGCTCGACCGACCAGCTGTACTACGCCAGTGGCCGGCTCGACCTGCCCGGCGCGATGTTCACCGCCAGCCACAACCCGGCGCAGTACAACGGCATCAAGCTCTGCCGCGCCGGCGCCGCCCCGGTCGGCCAGGACACCGGCCTCGCGGACATCCGCGAGCTGGTCGAGTCCTGGACCGGCGAGGACGACACCGTCACCGTGCCCGTGCGGGAGGTCGAGCCCGGCTCGCTGTCCGCCCAGGACACCCTGCGCGGCTACGCCGACCACCTGCTCGGCCTGGTCGACCTGACCGCGATCCGCCCGCTCAAGGTCGCCGTCGACGCCGGCAACGGGATGGGCGGCCACACCGTGCCGACCGTCTTCGACGGCCTGCCGATCGAGCTCGTCCCGATGTACTTCGAGCTGGACGGCACCTTCCCCAACCACGAGGCAAACCCGCTCGACCCGAAGAACATCGTCGACCTGCAGGCCAAGGTCCGCGAGGTCGGCGCCGACCTCGGCCTCGCCTTCGACGGCGACGCCGACCGCTGCTTCGTCGTCGACGAGCGCGGCGAGCCGGTCTCGCCGTCCGCCATCACCGCCCTGGTCGCGGCCCGCGAGATCGCCCGGGCCAGGGCCGCCGGCGAGGACGAGCCGACCGTCATCCACAACCTGATCACCTCCTGGACCGTCCCCGAGGTGGTCCGGGAGCTCGGCGGCAAGCCGGTCCGCACCCGGGTCGGCCACTCCTTCATCAAGCAGGAGATGGCCGTCACCGACGCGATCTTCGGCGGCGAGCACTCCGCGCACTACTACTTCCGCGACTTCTGGCGCGCCGACACCGGCATGCTGGCCGCGCTGCACGTGCTGGCCGCCCTCGGCGGGCAGGACGGCACGCTCTCCGCGCTCACCGCCGAGTACGACCGCTACGCCGCCTCCGGCGAGATCAACAGCACCGTCGCCGACCAGGCCGACCGCTCCGCCGCCGTCCGCGCCGCGTACGCCGGCCTGGAGGGCACCACCGTGGACGAGCTGGACGGCCTCACCGTGGCCGGGCCCGACTGGTGGTTCAACCTGCGGGCCTCCAACACCGAGCCGCTGCTGCGCCTCAACGTCGAGGCCAAGGACCCGGCGCGGATGGCGGAGCTGCGCGACGGCGTGCTCGCCATCGTCCGCGGCTGACCCGCCCGGAGGTACGCCCCCCGCGGGCGCCCCGAGGCACGCGCCTGACGCACGCCGCCTGTGCCCCGGCCGGTAGGGTTTCCTCCTGGCCGGGGCACCGCCGTGCCACCCCCGAGATCTGGAGCCCGACACCCCATGAAGCTCGAATCCTTCCTGCTGGAGATCCTGGTCTGCCCGCAGTGCCGGGCCGCGCTCACCGAAGGCGGCAGCGAGGAGCACCCCGAGCTGCTCTGCACCGGTGAGGGCTGCGGCCTCGCCTACCCCGTCCGCGACGGTATTCCGGTCCTGCTGGTGGACGAGGCCCGCCGCCCGGCCTGATCCTTGGGGCCAAGACCCGCACGGGCGCGGACCCGCACCCGCCCTCGCAGCCCGCAGCGCCCAGCCAGCAGCCGGAGGCCCGCCGCATGCTCGACGACACCCTGCTCGACGACCCGGCCGCCCTCCAGCGCGCCGACCACGACCGTGCCCTGCTGGCCCTGGCCGGCGCCGGCGCCCGGGTCCGCACCGCGCTGCGGCTCGCCGACGCGGCCGGCCTCGACCGGCTGCGCCCCGACGGCCGCCCGCGCGCCGTCCTGGTGGCCGGCCACGGCAGCGCGCTGACGGCGGGCGAGATCCTCGCCGCCCTGGCCGGCACCGCCAGCCTGATCGCGGTGCTGCCGCCCACCGACGCGGTGCCCGTGCCGCGCACCGACCGGGCCGTCGCGCCGCCGGTCTTCACCGCCGGGCTGGCCTGGCAGCTGCCCGGCTGGGCCGGCCCGCTCGACCTGTTGGTGATCAGCTCCGCGGACGGCGGCGAGCAGGGCCTGATCGCCCTCGCCGAACAGGCCTACGCGCGCGGCTGCGCCATCGTCGTCACCGCCCCCGCCGGCAGCCGGCTGGCCGAGGCCGCCCTCCAGGTGCGCGCGCTGCCGCTGCCGTACGTGCCGTCGAACCTGCCCGACGACGGCACGCCCCCGGCCGGGCCGGCCGCCGAGCCGGACCTCCCGGCCGAGGACCCGGCCGCGCTCTGGGCCCACCTCGCCCCGCTGCTCGCACTGGCCCAGAAGCTCGGGGTCACCCAGCTGCCGTACGACGCGCCGGTCACCACCGCCGACCTGCTGGACGCGGCCGCCGTGCGCTGCCGGCCGGACGCCGCCGCCTACACCAACCCCGCCAAGAGCCTGGCCGCCCGGCTGGCCGGCACCGTGCCGCTGCTCTGGGCCGAGGGACCGGTGGCGGGGGCGGCCGCGGCCCGGTTCACCGCCCAGCTCGCCGAGCGGGCCGGCCGGCCGGCGCCGGCCGGGCTGCTGCCGCACGTCCTGACCGCGCACCGCGGCATGTTCGCCGGTCAGCTCGGCGCGGGCGCCGACCCCGACGACTTCTTCCGCGACCGGGTCGACGAGCCGGACCCGCTGCACCTCCAGGTGCTGGTGCTGCGGCACCTCCCGGGCGGCGCCGCCGCCGGCGAGGACGACCCGGGGCCGGTCGAGGTGCAGGCCGACGACGAGCGCCCGCGCGGCTACCCGGCCACCCGGGCGCACCGGCTGGCGGCCGCCCACGACGTCCGGCTCACCGAGTACGCCAGCACCCGGTCCGACCCGCTGCACGCCCTGGCCGACCTGATCGCGCTGACCGACTTCGCCGCCGTCTACCTGGGGCTCGCCGCGCAGTCCTGAGTCGCGGCGCGGCGGCCCGGTACCGTATGCGCTCGACGGCACTCGACCGAGGCAGAACTCGACAGAGCAGAGCGCGGGCTGCGTGAACGGCCCCCGGCGGAGGGATCCATCCGAGCATGAGCACCGAAGGCGGTACCAAGGCCCTGGTCGCGGCGCTGGCCGCGAACCTGGGCATCGCGGTCGGCAAGTTCGTGGCCTTCGCGTTCTCCGGCTCCTCCTCCATGCTGGCCGAGGGCGTCCACTCGCTGGCCGACTCCGGCAACCAGGTGCTGCTGCTGGTCGGCGGCAAGCGCTCACAGCGCGCGGCCACCGCCGAGCACCCGTTCGGCTACGGGCGCGAGCGCTACATCTACGCCTTCCTGGTCTCCATCGTGCTGTTCAGCGTCGGTGGCATGTTCGCCCTCTACGAGGGCTACGAGAAGATCGCCCACCCGCACGAGCTGGACAACTGGTACTGGCCGATCGGCGTGCTGGTCCTGGCCATCGGGCTGGAGGCCTGGTCCTTCCACACCGCCTACGGCGAGGCCGTCAAGGACAAGGGCGGGCACGGCTGGCCCGCCTACATCCGCCGGGCCAAGGCGCCGGAGCTCCCGGTCGTCCTGCTGGAGGACACCGGCGCGCTGATCGGACTGGTGCTGGCACTGTTCGGCGTCGGCCTGACCGCGATCACCGGGGACGGCGTCTGGGACGGCATCGGCACCCTGTCGATCGGCGTGCTGCTGATCGCCATCGCGATCGTGCTGGTCCTGGAGACCCGGTCGCTGCTGATCGGCGAGTCCGCGCACGAGGAGGTGGTGGCCGAGATCCGCGACGCCCTGGTCGACCACGACTCCGTCACCCGCGTGATCCACATGCGGACCCTGCACCTCGGCCCGGAGGAGTTGCTGGTGGCCGCCAAGATCGCGGTCAACGCGGAGGACACCGCGGCGCAGGTGGCGCAGGCCATCGACAACGCCGAGACCCGCGTCCGCCGGGCCGTCCCGATCGCCCGCGCCATCTACCTGGAGCCCGACGTGTACAGCGCCGAGAAGGAGGCGCAGGGCGACGACCCGTACGCCACGCCCGGCGGACCGGCCCCGGCCGCGCACTGAGCGCCGCCGCCCCCAGGCCGGTGCTCACCCGTTCGGCGGTTCACCCGTGCGGGACCGAAGGCAGCCGCCGGGCCGTCGGATCCGGCGGCCGCAGGCCGAAAAACGGTCATACCGAGCCGCCCTCCGGGGCCGCCGGTGTAGATTCGTCCCCAGAGCCAGAACGTCGCTGCTGATGGCGGTCGATCGGTGGCCCGTCCCCTGCGGGCGTGTGCCGGTCGAGGGAGAGAGGTCCTCCGACGGTTTGTGCTGAGCAGCAGGGAGCCGGCCCCCGGTGGGTCCGGTGGCCCCGGCGTTGCCGCGCACCCGTGCGGCCTCCGCCGTGCCGCGACGCACACCCAGGACCTTGGCCATGCCCCACCCCATCAGCGAGGAGCAGACGCATGTCGACCGACATCACCGGTGACTTCAAGGTCGCCGACCTTTCCCTGGCGCCGTTCGGGCGCAAGGAGATCCAGCTGGCCGAGCACGAGATGCCCGGCCTGATGTCCATCCGTGCGGAGTACGCCGCGTCGCAGCCGCTGGCCGGTGCGCGGATCACCGGCTCGCTGCACATGACCGTGCAGACCGCCGTGCTGATCGAGACCCTCACCGCCCTCGGTGCCGAGGTCCGCTGGTGCTCCTGCAACATCTTCTCCACCCAGGACCACGCCGCCGCCGCCATCGCGGTCGGCCCGGAGGGCACCCCGGAGAACCCGCAGGGCGTGCCGGTCTTCGCCTGGAAGGGCGAGACGCTGGACGAGTACTGGTGGTGCACCGAGCAGGCGCTGACCTGGCCGAACGGCCAGACCCCCAACATGATCCTGGACGACGGCGGTGACGCCACCCTGCTGATCCACAAGGGCGTCGAGTTCGAGAAGGCCGGCGCCGCGCCGGACCCGTCGACCGCGGACAACGACGAGTTCCGGATCATCCTGGAGCTGCTCAACCGCACCCTGGTCGAGACCCCGAACAAGTGGACCGAGGTCGCCGCCACCATCAAGGGCGTGACCGAGGAGACCACCACCGGTGTCCACCGTCTGTACGAGATGCACCGCGACGGCACCCTGCTGTTCCCGGCGATCAACGTCAACGACTCGGTCACCAAGTCGAAGTTCGACAACAAGTACGGCTGCCGCCACTCGCTGATCGACGGCATCAACCGTGCCACCGACGTACTGATCGGCGGCAAGGTCGCCGTCGTCGCCGGCTACGGCGACGTGGGCAAGGGCTGCGCCGAGTCGCTGCGCGGCCAGGGCGCCCGCGTCATCGTCACCGAGATCGACCCGATCTGCGCGCTGCAGGCGGCGATGGACGGCTACCAGGTCGCGACCCTGGACGATGTCGTCGAGACGGCCGACATCTTCATCACGACGACCGGCAACAAGGACATCATCATGGCCTCGCACATGGCCCGGATGAAGCACCAGGCCATCGTCGGCAACATCGGCCACTTCGACAACGAGATCGACATGGCCGGCCTGGCCCAGCTGCCGGGTGTCGTGAAGACCGAGGTCAAGCCGCAGGTCCACGAGTGGCGCAAGGAGGACGGCCGCACCATCATCGTCCTCTCCGAGGGCCGCCTGCTGAACCTGGGCAACGCGACCGGCCACCCGTCGTTCGTGATGTCCAACTCCTTCGCCAACCAGACGATCGCGCAGATCGAGCTGTTCACGAAGACCGAGCAGTACCCGATCGGCGTCTACGTGCTGCCGAAGCACCTGGACGAGAAGGTCGCCCGCCTGCACCTCGACGCGCTGGGCGTGAAGCTGACCACCCTGACCAAGGACCAGGCCGACTACATCGGCGTCCCGGTCGAGGGCCCGTACAAGGCGGACCAGTACCGCTACTGATCCGGTGACACGGCCGTGGCCGGCACCCCGTCACGGGGTGCCGGCCACGGCCGTCCCAGGGCGCGGTCAGCGCAGGACGTCGGTCGTCCAGGTGCTCTCGTCCGCGCCCACGGCCCCGGTCATCGACAGCACCCCGGGGAGCCCGCCGATCGCCTCCAGCGCCGGGTTCGGCCCGGGAGCGGTCGACGCGCAGATCCGCACGCCCTTCTCGACCTCGCACGCGCGTGGGTCGGTGCCCGGTGGAGCGATCGCGGGCTCGGCGCCCTCCGGCTGGACCATGAGGTGGACCTGCCGCTTCTCGGCGGTGAGCACCAGGCTGACACGCCAGGGCTCGTCGATGACGGCCGACGGGCGCAGCAACGACACGGCCGTCACCTTGAACGCGGCCGGCAGCCCCGTCAGGCGGACCGGCAACGGGAGGTCCGTCCGCCCGAACCGGGCGTCGGCCGCGACCCGCAGCAGCATCTCCTCGGGCTTCGCCTCCTTCGGCGAGTAGGCGTCCAGCTGCGCCCACCGGCCCGAGGCCGTCAGCCAGCGCAGGCTCAGCGGGTCGACCGGCAGCGGGTTGTCGGAGACCAGCCAGTAGGCAGAACGCCCGTCGACCGCGGGGGCCGGCACCGTGTGCTGCCCGACGTGCGGGGGCTCGGCGGTCCCCGGGGCGAGCGCCAGCGAGAGGTTCGCCGTCGACTGTCCCCTGGTCCACACCTTGGCGGACGTGTGGTCCGACCCCAGCGCGTCGGCGTAGCCGTAGCCGATGCCGCCCTCGCCCCTCGCCCACTCCGGCAGCCAGCCGAACCGCGCCTCGGTGAAGAACGGGTCCGTGCCCGCGGACGGGGCGGACGAGGCGGACGAGGACGGGGCGGAGCTCGCGGCGACGGGTGCGGCCGGTGCCCCGGGCGTGGCGGTGTCGCCGGACGGCTGGATCAGCAGCGAACCGGTCAGGACCGCCGCCGTCACCGCTGCCGCCGCTCCGAACGCGGCCCGGCGACGGCGGCGCAGCCGCACCCGGCCGCGGACGACGGCCCAGCCGGTGTCGACGGCGGACGGCGGAGCGGGTTCGTCGGCGAGTGAGTTCAGCCGCCCCGTGAGGTTGCGGTGCTCGTTGTTCGTCATGACGTCCTCTCTGCGGTGGTGGGGCGGACGGCGAGGGTGGTGCGGAGCGCCTCCAGGCCGCGCGAGGTCTGGCTCTTGACGTTGCCGGACGAGCAGCCCAGCGCCTCGGCGGCCTGGTCGATCGTCAGATCGCAGTAGTAACGGAGCACCACGGTGGCCCGCTGGCGCGGCGGCAGGGCGGCCAGCGCCTTCCGCAGGTCGAGGGAGGCGTCGAGGTCGACGCTCACGCTCTCCGTGTCCGGCTCGACGCCGGTGCGCGTCGTCCGGCGCCACCAGGATGATCGCTGCTCGGCGAGGAACGTGTTGACCAGCACCTTGCGGGCGTAGCCGTCGACGTTCTCGACCCGTCCGGCCCGTGGCCAGTTCACGTAGAGCTTGGTGATGCTCTCCTGGACCAGGTCGTCCGCACGGTGCCAGTCCCCGCACAGCAAGTAGGCGACCTTGCGCAGCCAGCCGCTCCTGGAGGCCACGTACGCGGTGAACTCCGCTTCGCGTGCCGTCTTCGCCATCCCTGCCCCCCTTCCCTCGTACCGGCGGCGCCGATCGGCGCCGTCCACCCTCCTAATGCGGGCCCCCGGGCCGAACGTTGCATGCCGGACGGCCGTGATCGTCCACGTAGGCTTTCGGGCATGCCCAACGGCCGGTATTCGCTCCACGACACCCACCACCACCTCCTGCTCGGCGAGGAGCGGTTCAGCTGCGCGCCCGGCCCGGCCGGCTGGCGGTACGTCTCCAAGACGTACGGGCCCGAGGGGCAGGTGCTCGGCACCGTCGACCTGACGCTGGACTCGCGGGCGCGGCCGCTTCGGGCGGAGCTGCGGGCGGGCGGCTGGCAGGTCCGGGGTGGGGCGGTCGACGGGGTGGCCTGGGTGCGCACCGACGCGGCAGATCCGGCGGGGGAGCACGCGGTGGAGGGCCACGACCGGGCCCACGGCTTCGCCGGACGCTCGCCGGCCTTCCTGGTCGCCACCGCCCGGCTGCTGCGGCTGCGGGAGGGGGCGAGTGCCAAGGTGCGGCTGGTCGCGTTCACCGAGCCGGTGCTGGCGCCGCGCACCTTCGACCAGGGCTGGCTGCTGGAGGGCGTGGAGACGCACGCGACGGACTCGGGGCCGCTGCTTGTCGAGCGCTACCAGGTGGCCGACCTGGAGACGGGCGAGCAGCAGGTGGTGCACCTGGCCGGGGACGTGGTGCTGGCCGCCGCCGGGGTGGAGCTGGAGGAGCTGGAGTCGCCGCCGAACGCCTGGCCCGTCGAGTTCGACGGCCGGTAGCGGGCCTCCCGGCCGGGCCGCGGCGCGCCGGTGGGTGCCGGGGCGCCGGGGGCGGGATCAGGCGGGTGGGGCGAATCCGGTGCCGGGGGCCGGCTGTGGGGCGGGAGGAGCCGGCTGCGCCGGAGCGGTGGGTGCCGCCGGCGGTGCCGGCGTCGGTGCGGCGGGTGCCGGCGTTGCCGGGGTCGGCGCGCCCGGGACCGGTGGCAGGGGCTGGGCCTGGAGGTGGGGGTGCGGCTGGAACTGCTGACCGTAGCCCTGGGCCCTGGTCCACTCCCGCCGCTGGCGCTCGGTCAGCACCGCGCCGAGGTACGCCGCCGGGTGCAGCCCGTACGGGACGGCATGGCCGGTGCGGGCGGCGAGGTCGTCGGCGAGCCGGGCGGACATCTGGTGCGCCACCGCCGGGTCCAGCTGGCCGATCCGGCCGAGCAGCTGGCGGATCGCCAGCCAGAGCGGCTCCGGTACGGCGGAGAGGTCCAGCGCGACCAGCTCGCCGCCGATCGTCCGCAGCAGCTGCGGGTGGACCGGCGGCAGCGCGTTGGCCGCGCCACCGGCGCCCGGCACGCGCTCGCGGACCACCAGGGTCCCCGCGAAGACGTCACCCAGCCGCTTGCCGTCCGACGACACCGCCGAGCAGATCGCCGCCGGCACGCCGCTCAGCACGATGATCTCGAAGAAGCCGACCAGCCCGCGCACCAGCGAGTGCCGGAACCGCACCGGCCCGCCGTCGCTGCGCACCACCCGCAGGCCGAGTGCGGCCTTCCCGAGCGAGCGCCCGCGGGTGAGGGTCTCGACCATGACGGGCAGGGCCACCAGGAAGAACACCACAAGCCCGAGCATGAGGGCGGCGAGGGCCGCACCGTCGAGGTCGACGAGGGCGAAGCTCAGCACCAGGGACGTCACCCCCAGCGCGGCGCCCTGCACGAGCAGGTCCAGCCCGGTGGCCAGCGCCCGGCTCGGAAGCTTCGCCGCCCGCAGGCCGAGGACGACCGCCTCACCCGTCACCAGGTCGCTCAAGACACCCGTCCGTTCCCGTCGGTGGTTCATGGTCCGCGGTCCGCGGGGAGTGGCGTCCGTCGGATCGGCCCCCACGACCCCGTGATCTGCAGTCGTCAACATACGGGGCCGCCGACCCGCTCGGGAAGGGAGGTCCCGGCGGCCCACGTGCCGTCTCCCCCTGGCATGCTGGGCCCACTTGTCCGCACCCGCCTGCCCGCGCCCCGCGCCGACCATGGAGCTGCCGCATGGACCTGGACGTCTTCGTCGCCACCCACCAGGGGGAGTGGGCACGGCTGGACGCCCTCGCCAGGAACCGCCGGCTCACCGGCGAGGAGGCGGACGAGCTGGTCACCCTCTACCAGCGCGTCACCGGTCACCTGGCCAAGGTCCAGGCCGCCGCGCCCGACCCCACGCTGGAGGGCCGCCTCACCAGCCTGGTCTCCCGGGCCCGCGACGCGGTCACGGGCACCCGCACCAGCGGCTGGCGGGACGTCGCGCGCTACTACACCGTGAGCTTCCCGGCCGCGCTGTACCGCTCGCGCCGCTGGTGGCTGCCGGTCGCCGTCCTCTCCCTGCTGGCCACCGCCGTGATCGCCTGGTGGGTGGCCACCCACCCGGAGGTCCGGAACAGCCTGGCCACACCGGAGACGCTCCGCGAGATGACCCGGCCCGGTGGTGAGTACGAGGCCTACTACTCCGACCGTCCCGCGAGCTCGTTCGCGGCCCAGGTCTGGACGAACAACGCCTGGATCGCCGTGCAGTGCCTGCTGTTCGGTATCGCGCTGGGCATCCCCGTGCTCTTCGTGATGTGGAGCAACGTCCTCAACCTCGGCCTCGGGGTCGGGCTGATGGCCTCGGCCGGCCGGCTCGACGTCTTCCTCGGTCTGCTCATTCCGCACGGTCTGCTGGAACTGACCGCCGTCTTCGTGGCCGGCGGTCTGGGTCTGCGCCTGGGGTGGACGATCATCGACCCCGGTCCGCGGACCCGGGGGACGGCCCTCGCCGAACAGGGCCGGAGCATCATCGGCATGGCCATCGGCCTGGCGACGGTGCTGGCGGTCTCGGGGGTTCTGGAGGCCTTCGTGACCCCCTCCGGTCTGCCCACCTGGGCCCGCATCGCGATCGGCGTGGTGGCCGAGGTCGCGTTCCTGCTCTACGCCCTCGTCCTGGGCCGGAAGGCCGCCGCGGGCGGGGAGACCGGCGACCTGGACGCCGCCGATCGGGCGGACCTCCAGCCGGTCGCGGCCTGAGCCGATGTGATCGACAGCCTTCTGACCTGCTAGTCTTCTCGCATCCCGGTCAACCCATTGACGTGGCAAGAACGGGCTAGTAGGTTTCAACGGTTGGGACCGGTTGGACAACATCCGGTCCGAGGCGTTAGTGTCTACGACACCGCCGAATTAGGGCGATCGCATTTCACGAAGTGCGCGCCCTTGACGAGGTAAACCCCCGGAACTGAGCACACCGAAAGCTTTGATAAGCTTCGGAGCGAAGTCGAAGGAAATCCCCCCAGCGGGAATTCGGAGAAACAAGCGCCGGTAAGAACGGCCGCGAGGATCTGATAAGCTGGGAACACGAAAGAACGAAGCGCCCGGAGGGCCCGCTGGAAGGCGGTCCGAAGGAAGTGTCCGTTCCTTGAGAACTCAACAGC